>QMMB01000171.1 GCA_003647035.1 Deltaproteobacteria bacterium
ACGATCCGGTTCTACGAGTCTTGCCTTGGCGCCGAGCGGCTTGGATCGATCCCCTCTGGCGAGGGCGGTGAGAACCACGGCGTGCTCCTCGGTGGACAGCTCTTGGTGATCAGCGAGTTCCCGCCAGGCATGACACCGGCGGAGCCGCCCGAGGCGGGCGCGGGCGCGCTTCGTTCGGGGTTTGGTGTGGCACACTTTGGGCTTCAAACGACCGATCTCGACGGTGTGCTGACCCGCCTGCGCGACACCGGGGCGCAAGTTCACGCCGAGCCGCGACGCACCGGCTCGGTCCGCTACGTCTACGTCACCGCGCCCGACGGTGTGGTCATCGAGCTCGTCGAGCTCCACCTCCCCGCTCACCTTGCGCGGTTCGTACCCCTGGTCAGTGGAGTGAACCGTGCGATCCATCTCACTCGACGAGCACTAGCGAAACAACTCTTCAAATAGCGTTACCTAGGCTCATCACGAAGTCACCGCACTCGGGTTCGAATTCCGCGCGCACGCGGTCGACGAGGCGGCGTTCCTGTTCATCTGACAGCCGGCTCCGATTCTTGCCCATTCCTCCCTCGCGGAAGAACCTGGAGCCTTCCTTCCAGTAGGTCTGCCCATCACGCTTCAAGGCAGAGTCCTCGCTCGCTCGCATGTGATCGAAGCTGACGAGCGGTAAGACCTGCGCCATCTCCGCTTCGCTCACAGGCCAACCTAGAAATCGCACGAGACGCCAGGCCTGCTGCTCGAGGTCGCGCTGCAGGTCCTCGTAGCGTAGCCACAACAGCAAAGGGTCGTCGCGGTGAGGCCAGAACGATCGCACCACCTTGAAGTAGTAGCCAAACTTCATCCAGCGGTTGAAGTAGGCGTCGAAGTCGTCCGCGATGTCGGGACCGCGCCGGCTGCCGAGGGTATGGCGAAACATGGAGTAGGGAACGTCGCGGGGGTCCCGCGTGATCGTGACGACCCGAGACCTCGAACCGGCGGGGCGGGGGATTTCGTCCCACAGCACGTGCATCTTGAAGACGCGGGGGTCCGGGAAGGCCTCTAGCTCGGTAAGTCGATCGCCCACTTGGTAGTGCTCCCCCTCCGCGGCCATGCTTCGCGGCAGCTCCAGCCAGGGCGTGAGCTCGAGCAGGCCACCTCCGCCCAAGTTTGGATCCTGCCCGCGCGTGCGGAGGTGGTGCATGAGCGTCATGAGCCACGTTTGACCGCATTTGGCAGCGGTGGCGCAGAAGACGTCGCTAGCGCGAGTGGTGGGCTCGAAGGCTTCGAGCAAGGCGCCGTGGCACATGTCTGTAGTGGGATAGCGAGACACACGGGTAGTATACGGATTCGGGAGATTGGCGCAGTACCGAGGCGAATTTGGGAGAATCAAAGAGTGCCTCTAAGCTCGTGGGCATGCTGAATGAGCTCGCTGACGCGGTTTGGGTCGCTTGGGCGCCCCAGGGTTTTTTCGGGCTACAGGTTGGCGCGCGGATGACCGTGGTGCGCCTCGGTGACGGGAGCCTGTTCGTCCATTCCCCGATCGCGATCGACGAGACGCTCAAAAGCGAGATCGATGCGCTGGGACCCGTCGCGCACGTGGTTGCGCCGAGCCTCTTTCACCACGTTCACGCTGGCGTCGCGGCCGAGCTTTACCCAAATGCCAAGGTTCACCTTGCACCAGGCCTCGACAAGAAGCGGCCGGACCTGAGGGCTGACGCGCTTCTCGGGGCCGGGCAAGACGCGAGCTGGCGCGCAGAGATCGAAGCCATGCCGGTCGCAGGAACGATGCTCGGCGAAACCGCCTTCGTCCACCATCCGTCGGGCACCCTGATCTGCTCGGATCTCATCGAGAACTTCGAGACGGCGGACGACTGGTACACACGGATGTACCTCAAGATCGGAGGCATTCACGGCAAGCCGGGCTTGAGTCGCCCGCTGCGGTGGGCGTTCCGCGACAAGAAGGCGGCACGCCGCAGCATCGATGCCATCCTCGAACGCCCGTTCGAGCGAATTTCACTAGCGCATGGGGACCCCTTAATGAGCGGCGGCCCCGAGGCGCTTCGGGCGAGCTACACCTGGCTCAAGGCGTGATGAGTACGCCCGCCCGAAGCCCATGGCAGAAGCAGGCGCCGCCTTGGCATCCTCAGCCGAGCACTTCTTCCAACTTGTTGATCAGGGTACTGAGCTTGAAGGGTTTCTGGAGGAATGCGGAGCGGCTGTCTCCTTTGAGGGCGTGGTCCTCGTCGTAGCCCGAACATAGGATGACGGGGATGTCCGGCCGAATGGCCCGAATCGCTTGCAGCGTTTCTGCGCCGCCCATCCTCGGCATGGCCAGATCGAGGATCACTGCGCTGTACGCGTCGGGCGATGCGCGAAAGATATCGAGTGCCTCGATGCCGTCGTTGGCCGCTGTGACCTCGAAGCCGAAGATCTCGAGCATCTCTGACAGCACCTCGCGAACTTCTCGTTCATCATCGACGACGAGGACCGTCCCCTTGCCGCTTCGTTCCATGGCTGGCTCGAGCGTCTCGTGCTTGGGCGCGTCCAAGTGGGCCCCTGGCGCCGCCGGAAAGAGAACGCGAAACGTCGTGCCGACGCCGAGCTCCGATTGAACTTCGATTGCGCCATGGTGGCTACGAACGATGCCCGCCACTGCTGCAAGTCCAAGGCCGCGCCCCGTGAACTTCGTCGTGAAGAAAGGTTCGAATATCTGCTCGCGGACGGATGCCGGCATTCCGCTTCCGGTATCGGAGACGTCGATGAACACATAGACTCCTTCGGAGACGTCCCAGTTCGTCTTCCGCTCCGCGCACTCGTCGGCAGTCAGCATCGCCGTTCCCGTTGCGATCGTGATGCTACCAGGATGCTCGCCGATGGCCTCGGACGCATTGGTGATGAGATTCATCACCACCTGACTTATCTGCGATAGGTCTCCGCGCACGAGGGGCAGATCAACGGACAGCACCATGTCCAACAACACGTAGTTCGAAATCGAGACTTCCAGCAGATTCTTCAACTCGGAGACCAGCGGATTGACGTCGATGGCTTCGATTCGCACCTCTTTCTTGCCGGAGTACGCGAGGAGTTGCTGGGTCAGCTCAGATGCTCGACCGCCGGCGACCTTAATTTTGATCAGGGCGTTCTGAACAGGCGAACCTGGGGACGCCAGAAGGAGCCCCAGGTCGGCGTTGCCCACGATACTCACCAGCAGGTTGTTGAAGTCGTGCGCGATTCCACCGGCCAGCACACCCAAGCTTTCGAGTTTTTGTGCGCGCCGCATCTGAGCCTCGATACGCTGGCGCTCGACCTCTTGCGCCATCTGTTGGGTGACGTCCTTGAAGAGCACTAGGGCCCCGGGCACCCCGGAGCGGCTCGAGACCGCCGCGGCTGTGACTTCGAGCTGTCGGATGTTGTCATCGTGGGCACCCTGAGCACGGAAGACTCCGGGAGAAGGCTTGTCGCCGTTCGCCGTCGATTCCGAAATGAAGTCCTCCAAGCGCCGCCTGTCAGATGGATGGAAGAACTCGGTCAGTTGAGCTCCGATCACGTCTTCCTCCTGCAGGCCGAATACGCTGGCGGCGAGTCGGTTCCAAGTGCGAATCTCTCCCGTGTAGTCTACTGCGGCCACGCCGATTGGGGCGTGATCGAGGAGTCGATCGAGATACTGTTTGGGATTGGGCTGCCAGACCTTCGGAGCTTCGAGCTTCGCCAGGGTGGCCGCGACATCGTCGTGGTGTTTCCGGCGCTGGCGGGTTCGTACGAGGGCTTCGCCCAGTACCCGTCCGACGGAATCGCTTTCGGCAAGCGATTGGCAAACCACGTCTCCGCTCAAGAACGGCGCGTACCTCACTCGCCGTTTAATCTGCTGGAGTCGAGACGGCTCCGCGAGGATCACGATGGATAGATCCTGGTCGACGCCACGTGCGTGCTCGGCGACGCTAACGGGATCGCCATCACGGGCGCCGAGGACGAGCAGATCGATCACCGGGGATCGCTCGACTAGTTCCTCCGCTACTTTGTCAGGATCGCGCACCTCGCGCACTTCGGGCATCGGCTGAAGGGCGCTGAGCTGTTCGGCCGTGTTGGGATCCACGTTTACCAAGAGTACAGCGCCCACCGCACCTCCTATTCACCCAGAATTGGGCGGCCAAGCAACGCGCGACCCGTCCACGAGCGAAGCGTGTCGGTGGTTGGCGCCATGATGTGTGAGGCTTGCACGTCCCGGAGCATGCGCTCAAGCCTCGAACCGTCGCGATAGCCTCGTCCGCCGCTAAGGGTTATCGCCTGTCCGACCACGTCCACGGCGCAATCGGCCACCTCGGCCTTTGCCGAGAACAGGGCGACCAGTGCGTCCGGGTCTCCGGCGTCGCCTTTGGACGCAGCGCTATAGAGCAGTGCGCGCGTGCGCGCGACGATGGCCCAAGTTTGTCCCAATCGGTGCTGAACGATGGGGTTCTCCGCCAGCAAGGCGCCGCTGTGTTCGTGGCGCCGTTCCTGCAGGTTCCTCCTTGCGTCATCGAGCGCGGCGCTGGCAACCCCTAGGTAGGTGCCCGCCATAGCGACGAGGAAGTAGGGTGTGATGACGTTGAAGACGTACCAAATTTGGTCTCCTTCATTGCCGAGTAGATTCTCCCGCGGAATCTGGACGTCGTCGAGTTGTAGCGAACGCGAGGAGTTCCCGCGCATTCCTACCCCTGACCATGCGGGGCCCCACTCCATCCCTTTGGTGTCCATCGGCAAGACTACACAGGAGAAATGTCCTGGCGGCGCATCCGGATCCGCCGACACCGTGGAGACGACATACGAGTTGGCGTGCCCGCCATTCGTCACGAAGCATTTCGCTCCGGAAAGAACGAGGCTCGCCTCTCCGTGCAACGAGAGTTTGGTTTGAGGGTAGTAAAAATACGTCCCCGTGCCTGGCTCGCTCAATGCGAGTGAGGTGATGTGTTTGCCCTCCGCAATCGACGACAACAACTCATGCTGCTGGATGGAAGTCGCCTTGGCTGCGATGACGGCGGCACCCACGGCGTGCATCCCAAAACAGATCGAAGTGGAAGCGCACTCGCGACCCAACTCCTCACACACTCTTGCAAGTGCGAGGAGGCCGTGCCCAAGGCCTCCTTGACCTTCGGGAACGGTCAGCCCGGTGAGACGCATGTCTTGAAGGGCGCGAATCCCAGATTCGGGCCATCGTCTCTCTTCGTCGACCGAGCGGGACTCGGGTCCTAGGACCTCACGGGCAACCCTTCTGGCCCTTGCGATCACGGTGTCGAGGTCCATGGCGGATACCTCCTTCTCTGCCGGACGACTGGGGCGCGGGGAACAGCCCTGTGCCGGATCATGGATGCTACGCGTGCCAGCGCTTCTCGTCTACCTCCTCCTAGGCGGTTCGTGAACTGGCGACCGCTGGCGGTCACTCACGAGACCGCCAGGCCCACGCCGTTTGCCGAGCTCAACGATGTTTTTGAAGGTGCGCGAGCGGTTCACTCCCGCCCTTCGTCCGGGTCCACGTAGACGCTGCTCGAGCTGTGCAGGGCGCGGGTGAGTTGGTAGCGCGCGTCGTCCAACGCTTGGCGGTAGATGGGCGGCAGGCCTTCGACTTCTCGGAGTTGATTGATTTCGGTGATGATGTGAGCGGTTCGGCGCTTCACCTCGTCTTCGTCACGTATGGGAGCGTTCATGGGTCACCTCCGCATTCTTGGGTGATACGGAGACCATAAACCCCACCGCCCATGAAACTCAACGCCTAGCTGGGTTTGGCCCAGAACGTGGCGAGAGAGATCCTACCGACGTTGGCCCAAGCGCACCAAGGGTTGGCGGATTGCGTTGTAGTTTCGTGAAGTGACGACCGTCGGCGGCTGCGCACGAAAGCGCCACGGCTATGCCGCCAACCTACCGAAATCACGAGGACCGGGGTCGGGCGGCGCGTGGTCGACGAACGAGGCTCCATGTACTATCGACCAGCGTGAGCGAGACTCAAATATCATTCGATGTGGCGATGTTGGCGACCCCGCACATCGACGGTTACGCGGGGGCGACCCGGGCGAACTGGCAGGCGTACTGCGATCGCCATGGGTATGAGTTCACCTGCTGGCGGGAAGCCGTGCTCGAAGACATGCATCTGATTTGGTCGAAGATCGAGTTGATGCGCCGCCACATGCGCGAGATGACGGCCGACTGGCTGGTCGTCGTGGACGCGGACGGTCGATTGTTCGACGAGGACTTCTTCATGTACGGCGAGGATGTTCTGTTGACCTGGAAGGCAAGGCAGCGTGGCTTCGAGGTGGTCTGCGCTGACGCGGTGACTGTCGAGCACGAAGGGAGCGCATCGGCCCCACATGGCGACTACTTCTACGAGTACCATGTGACAAGGGGACACTGGATTCTAGGCAGGAAGCTGTACGGGGATCTTTGGGACCGGGCCTCAACCAGACTGTGTCGATATGTCTATCTGGTGATCCGCGCCGTTCTTCGTTCTCTCAGATTTAGAAACATCGTCGCGTTTCGGGCGCTACGGATGGCCATCCGTAGTTGACGCTTGGCCCGTGGGCAGCGGCTGGGGCTTCGACCGCCACAGCATGCCGACGACCAGTGATGTGACCAGCGCGATCTGTCGCAAGGCGGTATCCGCCAGGAAAAGGGCGGTCACCTGCGCTTGGGGGGCGTCGATGGTGTCGGCCAAAGCGAGGGCGAGCGATAGGAAGACAAACTCACGCGCCGGCAACAACGGCGTGCGTGCGACGAGGAGCTCGACCACGAGCAAGCTGATCCAGGCCGTGAACACCGAACCGGGGAGGCCTACGGTCCACTGCACCCCGAGCAGAATGATCATGCCGGCGCTTCGCGCCCCGTGGTAACCGAGGATGCGCCACATGACGGGTGTGCTCGCCCCGAGCACTGTGCCGCGAAACACAACGACGAACAGACGCAGCACCGCCGCAGCTAGGGTGATCCCGATGATGAGTCCAAGCCCCTCCGGGCGGACCAGCGGTATCAGCGTCAAAT
>QMMB01000172.1 GCA_003647035.1 Deltaproteobacteria bacterium
GGCCTGACTGGGAAAATCTTGCGTTCCCCATCGGCGCGTGGCGCAAGCACCTGCAACGCGTCGAGCTTGATCTTCTTGCGGCGCGCATCCGGTAGCTTGATGATGCACACGCCATCACTCGACAGTCCCTCGATCTTGCACAGCCCGAACTTCGCGTGCTCGATCCAGTCGCCCTGTTCGGGCTTGTGCTCTTCGCGGGGGGCGGGCTGCGCGCGGGCGGAGATCTCGGCGGCCATCGCCCCGGGGACACCGGGGGGAGCCGCATCGGCAGTCGCGCTCGTCTGTCCACCACCCGTGTGCGTGTCCGCGTCGACCCAGAGCTGAAGCCCTGTCGCGTCGTCGGTCTCGCGCTTCAGATCGAGCTCGTCAAAACAGTCGATCCGAAACTCGAGCGCGAACACCGAGCCGTCGACGACGTGCCCGCCATACGTCACGTCGCGACCCTCCTCGCGCAGAGAAACCGTCGCATGGAGATGCCAGAACGGCTCTCCGTCACGCTGCGAGAGGTTGCCCTGCATCGTCAGCAGCTCACAGCGCTCGAACCGGTGCGCCTCTTCGTAGCGCCGCTCGCCCTGATGGTATTCGGTCAGCTCGATCCATTCGAAAGCGCCAAGCGCGCTGACCCACGCCGTTCGAAGAGCATGCTCGCCGACGAGATCGCCAAACGCTTTCTGCACTCGGGCTCCACGAAAGACGCGTCCCACGATGTGCCGCGACGCGCGCGCCTCGACGGATAGCGACGCGCGCGCTTCAGTCACGACGTGGCTTGGGTCAAGCGCTCGTCCTTTGCGTCTACCGCATCGACGAAGAGCTTGACGTACTCCCCGCCGCTGAAGAGAGCCAGGGCGAGGCTCAAATAGAGGAGGAGCAGACCTACTTGCGCAAAATCGAACTCGGTTTGGTAGAACCCAAAGTAGATCGTGTACCGGTGGTGCACGATGAGCATCAGGATCGCGACGTTTTGCAAAGCGGCCTTGTCCTTGCCGGTTCGCATGGCCGCCATCACCACTCCTTCGCTCATCGCGATGGTGCGAAGCGCGGTGACGGAAAGTTCTCGGGCGAGCATGATGATCACCGCCACGACACCGAGAAGCGGCAGCCGGCCGAGGTACGCGAGAAAGATCAGCGTGGCCATCACGAGGAGTTTGTCGGCGAGCGGATCGAGGAACTGCCCGAGCACGCTGATCTGGCCCCACTTGCGAGCGAGGTAACCGTCGATGAGATCGGTGAGCGCAGTCCCGATGTAGAGCATCGCAGCCCAGAAGTTGGCCTCCGGGGTGCCGTCCCACAGCAGCCACAGCACGCCGGGGATCAACGCAATCCGGAGCATCGTCAGCAGATTAGGCAGATTGAGTGCATCATCCCGGATCGACGTGCGCTTGGGCTGGGCCTCTTCCATGGCCCGAGGTGTACCCCAGGTTGGGCGCCGCGTCTGCTACCGAAGCGAATCCGCCTTTAGGGCAAATTGTCAGCACCCCCATGCGTCGCGAAATGCTTGCGCCGGACGCGCCGGATCGTCACACTTCGGGCCACCGAAGCTCGTATGCTGGAACTCACTCGGAACGCCGCTGGGCGGGCGCGAACGGTAATTGGTGTCGCCACCCAGAACCTCGCAGTGCAGGACGTGATCGCGCTCGCGTTTCATGCGTACCTCTTCTTGCGGGTGTCGATCGCACCGGACAGTCCCGACGCCACGGTCGCGTGCAAGCTCGCCTTCGCCCTCTTTGTCCTGACGGCCTGCTCCCTGGTGCTGGTTCGAGGCGAAGTGATTTCCGGCCGGCGAGCGCGCGCGCTGACGTACCGCCTGGGATTGGTCACGCCAATGGTGCTCTCCTACTTCCTGATGCGGGTCCTGCTACCTGCGCTACAGCCTCAGCTCCTGGACCATCGCCTGTTTGCGATCGACCTTTGGCTCATGGGGACAACCCCATCGGTGTGGATGGAGGCGTGGAATCTCGAGCCGGTGGTCGAATGGTTGTCGTTCTTCTACTACTGCTTCTTCTTGGTCCTGGCCCTCATGCTAGTCCCCGCGCTTTTCGTGAGCAGAGGAAGGCGCCTGCAGGAGCTGATGGCCGGCGCCCTGCTGATCGTGGTGGCGGGGCATTGCCTCTACACCATCGTGCCTGGCGCTGGCCCGGTCGCGACCCTAGCGTTCGACCAGCCGTTGCGGGGCGCGTTCTGGTGGCACCAGGTCGAGCTCACCGTCGCGACAGCGGGCGCACAACTCGACATCTTCCCCTCGCTCCACACCGCGTATCCGGCGTATTTCACCCTCCACGCTTATGCTCATCGACAGACGCAGCCGTTCGGATGGCTGTGGCCCATTCTGGCGTTCGTGGCCCTCAACATCATCATCGCCACCATGTTCCTGCGGTGGCACTGGTTCATCGATGTTGCGATGGGGCTTCTACTGGCGTTTGCGGCCCGAAGGTTCGCCGTGGCCGTCGCGGAACGCGAAGAGCGCCGCGGTGGGCCTTACGACCCCCGTCAGCCGGTGTGGGAGCAGCTCTAGTGCGGCTGGCGGGTCTGGCGGCGAAGCCACCAGACGAAGCCGCCCATCATCGCGAGCGGCACGAGCGTCAAGAAGACCGTCGTATCGACGAACGCCTGGCGGTTCTCTTCGAGCGGAGACGCACAAGCAGGACATGCATAGGCCAGCTCTGCACCCCAGACGACGGCCAGCATGGCGACCGTGACACCTACTCGAAGCAAACGCATCACAGGTACACCTGCCAGTATAGGATGGGCCACACGCCGACGACGAAGTACCAAAAGATTTGCGCCGGCCAGAACGCGAAGCCGTCGAGATCCCCGCGCGACAGCCTGCGGTACGTGTAGAGCAGGATGATGAACCCCACCACGACGTGAAGCGCGTGGGTCCCCACCAGAAGGTAGAAAAAGCCACCCAACTGGCCCGAGGTGAGCGTCAGGCCCTCGCCGATCAGCGCCACCCACTCGGCCCCCTGAAACAAGACGAAGAAGCCTCCGAGTGCGATCGACAGCAACAAGAGCCGCTTGGTGTTGGGGGTCCCGTTCTTGAATGCCCGGTTGGCGAAGTAGAGCGCAACGCCGCTGGCAAGCAGCGCTGCGGTGTTGAAAGCCGTCTCCTCGACGGGCAGGCGTGGTTGCCCGGGTGGGGGCCAGCCGCCGAGCGCATTGCTCTTGCCGATGACGAAGGCGCTGATCAGACCGGAGAAAAACATGACCTCCGTGGCGACGAAGATCAGCATGCCCAGCACACCGTTCGGAAGGACCGGCTCACGCCTGGCAGGTACGCCGAAAGGGCGACCTAGAGTGTCATCAGGCATCGGCTGCTCCTCCCTTCCTCAGTGCGCGGGGTCGTCGTGCGCCCCGCCGTGATCTCCGTGCGCAGCCTCACCGTCGGCCGCGAGCGCTCGCTCGACTTCAGCTTGGGCTGCGACGTTTTCCCAGTTCTGGCCCTTGTGCTCCATCACGTCAGGGGCCGTACCCGCAAAGAAGAGCAGCATGAGCATCAGCATCGCCACCAGGAGGTACGAGATGTACTTCTTTTCGACGTTGAGATGCATGAAGTTGGCCGCGACCAGGTACGCTTTGACGAGCGCGATGCCAAACGCAGCCATCAACGTGATCATCCAGGCCTCGAGGAAGCCGAACGCAATATGCGGCGCCACGATCGGGCCGAGGATGCTGAGAATGAGCAGCACGAGCAGGACGGCCCAGATCTTTACGTAGTAGCTCTGGCCGTGGTCGTCTGCGTGGTCTTGATGTTCAGCCATGATCGTCGGTTCTCACTTAGCGATGTAGAGCAGCGGGAAGAGGAAAATCCACACGATGTCGACGAAGTGCCAGTAGATCCCGATCAACTCGACCCGGTGAAGCTCTTCGCCTTTCCATGCCTGCCGCGCAATGATCAGCATGATGATGCAACCAGCAATGACATGGAGCGCGTGGAGCCCGGCTGCGGTGTAGTAGAAATGCCAGAAGCCGTTGGCCGTGATCGTGTAGCCGTGCTGAATCTCGCCGGTCCACTCGACCGCCTTGATGCACAGGAAGGTCAGACCGCCCGCACAGGTGCCAAGCAGCCACTTGGCGGCCTTCTTTCCGTCACCATGCTCGGCCGCGTGGTGCGCAAGCACGGCAAACAGCGACGAGGTCAACAGGACGAAGGTGTTGGCGCCGCCAAACCAGGTATTGGTGTGCGAGGCGTACTCGGCCCACTCGGGGTGACCGATTCGGTGCATGACATAGGAGGCCAGCAAGCCCCCGAAAATCACGATTTCCGAGACGATTACCCACCACACGGCGAGCTTGCCCGTCGGAATGCCCGTGGCGCTTCTGGTCGTTGCTATCGGTCGGGTCGTGCTCATCGGTGCCTCGTCATTCGGCGGCGGCTGTGTCCGGTGGGACGTCTTGCGGCCAGTAATCCTCTTCGCGACCCGGCACGCTGTACTCGTAGGGACCTCGATAGCAGTTCGGGAGCTCGGGCCAGTTGCCGTGAGGCGGCGGGGACTCCGTCGTCCACTCGAGGGTATTGGACTTCCACGGGTTCTTCCCCGCCGGCTTCCCCTTGAAGATGCTGTACACGAAGTTGAACAGGAAGATGGCTTGGAAGGCGAGCATCACCAGTAGGGCCGCCGTGGCGAACACGCGGAGGTCTTGCAGGCCCGCGAGCGCGAGGTCGGGGAAGTTCTGGTAGTCGTAGATGCGTCGGTGTTGGCCCGCTATGCCGAGGACGAACAGCGGGATGAAGATGCAGTTGAAACTGACAATCGTTCCCCAGAAGTGAATCTTCCCGAGGATCGGATTCATCATCCTGCCGAACATCTTGGGGAACCAGTACGTGATCCCCGCAAAAAAACCGATGACGGCGATCGGGAAGAACGTGTAGTGGAAATGGGCGAGCACGAAGTACGTGTCGTGGAAGTAAATGTCCGAGCCGCTTGCGCCGAGGAAGATGCCGGTGATGCCACCAATGAGAAACTCCGCGATGAACGCTAGCGCCCACAGCATCGGCGTGGTCAGCCGGATCGAACCGCCATAGAGAGTCGCGATGTACAAGAACATCATCTCCGCGATTGGAATCGAGATGATCAGCGTGGTGATCGTGAAGACGTTTGCCATGCGGGGGTCGATGCCGGCGACGAACTGGTGGTGGGCCCACACGAAGAAGCTGATGATGGCGGTCGCGAAAACCGTGTAGAGGATCAGCTTGTAGTTGAAAAGCTTCTTGCGCGAGAAGGTGCAGATGATGTCGGCCACGATGCCCATGGCAGGCAGGAACACCACGTAGACCTCCGGGTGCCCGAAGAACCAAAACAGATGTTGCCACAGGATCGGGTCACCACCTCGACCTGGGTCGTAGAAGCCGGTGCCCACGACCTGGTCCATGAAGAGCATCACGGCACCCGCAATCAGCGGGCCGACCGACGCCATGAAGAGAATGCTCGCGATGACGATCATCCACAGCACCATCGGAATGTCGTGCATCTTCATACCGGGCGCGCGCGCGTTCATCAGAGTGGTGATGAAATTGATGCCTCCTAGCAGGAAGGCCACGAACTCGAGCGCGACCGCGACGAGCCAAAGTGTCGACCCGAGCGGCGTGAGGCTGTACTCCGCGGTCGAAGAGAGAGGCGGATACGCCGTCCACGCGCCGCCGAAGCCACCGCCGGGGACGAAGAACGATACGATGAGGATGATGGCGCTGAGCAGAAAGATTTGGAACGAGAGCCGATTGATGCGCGGGAACACCATGTCGTCCGCACCGATCATCAGCGGGATCAGGAAGTTACCGAAGGCGGCGATCAACACCGGCATCGCGACCCAGAAGATCATGATCGTGCCGTGATTGGTGACCAAGGCGTTGTATTCACCCTGCGAGACGAGGCCATAGCCCGGGACGGTCTCGCCTGGAAACGCCAGCTGCATCCGGAACGCGTACGACATGAAGCCACCGATCAACGCCATCGCCATGCCAGTAAGCATGTACTGCATCGCGATCATCTTGTGATCGGTGGAGAAGATATACTTGCTCCAGAAGCTCTGTTCGTGATGCGCGTCGTGCGTATGCGCGCCGTGGGTCTCTACTGTGCCTGCTTCAGCCATGACTATTCCATTCAGCGGGAAGCAAGCTTGCCCGTGCTGCCTTGCGACATCCAAGTCGCATGTTCTTCAGGGGTTTCGACGAAGATGCGCGCGCCCATGAGGCCGTGCCCAATCCCGCACATCTCGGCGCACTGAATGTCGTATTCGCCAGCCCTGGTGGGCTTGAACCAGCCCTTCATGACACGACCCGGAATCGCGTCCTGCTTGAGGCGGAACACCGGAACCGAGAAGTCGTGCAGGACATCCTTGGAAAGGAGCTCGTAGTGGTAGGTCGTGCCCTCTTGGACGTGGAGCTCATTGAACGTGACGATGTCGTCGTCCGTATCGAGCTCGTTGTCGGGACCGGGGTGAACGAAATTCCACGCCCACTGCTGCGAGATGATACGGACCGTGCTGTCCGCCTCGGGCAGACGCTGTTTGATGTTGTACCAAACCATGATGGCCATGAAGATGATGACCAGGTCGCAAACGAGGATGGCTGCGTGAGGATAGGTGATCCACCGTTTGAGATCCTTCTCCTCGCCCGTGACGTATTGCGCTCGCTTCCCCTCTGTCTCTCGGAAGCGGAAGATCAAGAAGAAAAACGCTGCGTAGGTGAGGATGGCCCAAAAGCCAACCATGACCGCCACCAGCGCGATCAGGGAGTCGATATCGCTTGCGTACGACGACCCCGCGGGCACCGCAGACCCAATGAGATAGTCACCGAGCGGCTCGAAGATCCCTTTGATGAAGTCGTAAATTCCTTGAAGCATTCGGCCCGCTACGTGCTCAGTTCAGAATGAAAGCGAAGACGACACCGACGAAAACGACGATGCCGATCATCGTCTGCTTCCACGAAAAAAACGCATCTTCGTCGGGAGTTCGTGTTTTACCAGCCATCTTTCAA
>QMMB01000173.1 GCA_003647035.1 Deltaproteobacteria bacterium
AGCTTCTTCATTGGCTTTGCGCTGGTCGCGCTCACGGTGCGGCTCGCCGGCGGGGGCCTCATCGACCGTTTCGGTGTGCTGCCATCCTCGGTGGTTGCGTTTTGTGCGTACTCCGCCGTGCCCCCGATGCTGGGCTTTCTCGGGCCCGATCACCTGTTTGCAATCGGCGCCATGATGGGCCTCGGGCACGGTATCGCCTACCCCGCCCTGACGGCCCTCGGAATCGAACGCGCGGACGCCTCCTCCCGAGGCATGGTGGTTTCGATCATTCACGGCGCGTTCAACGGAGGACACGCATTTTTTGCGTATACCCTCGGTCTGATCGCCGCGTCGTGGAGCTACAGCGCTGCATTTTGGACGGCGGGCGCGGTGACCTTGAGTGGCGCGCTCCTGTTGAGCCTGAGTCGTCGGGCAAAGTCGTTTAACGCCGACACGCCACGCCTTCGTTCTGATACGTTCCACGCGAGTAGCTGAACATGGCAAAGGACCGGAAGGACCACAGCGACCGCGGCGGATCGGAGGCGCAGAGCAAGCTCAGTCGTCTGCTCGAAACCGAAAACGAGCTCGAAGCGATGCTCAAGGAAGCACGGAGAGAGGCGAAAGGGCTCGTCGAAACCGCCGGTGCGACCGCAGACGAACGCGTCAGACAGTTCGAGCTACAGCTGGAAGGCGAGAACCGAGATCTCGGGAAACGCATCGCCGGTGACCGCGATCACGCGATCGACTCCCTTCGAAAAGAAGCCCAGGAAGAAGCGCAACGGCTGGACGCGCTCGACGACACCAAGCTCACGGAGCTTGCCCGCTACGTCGTCGACCTTTTGGTGGGGCGCACCGACACGCGAGGTCCGCGTTGATCTTGGACATGTCACGCATCCGCATGCTTGGCCCGAGGGACCAGCTCCAAGCCGTCCTAGGCCGCGTCCAGGATCTCGGGTTGGTTCACTTGGTCGAGCCCGCAGAGGCCGAGTCCTTGAGTCTACTCGGGCTCACATCGGAGCAGAAGCGGCACGTTCTCAGCGTCCACCAAATCAGCAAAGACGTTGACGCTGCGCTAGAGCTGCTTGATGAGGCACCGAGCTCGACCAAAGCGGCCGCGGATATCGCGCTACCCCGCGCTGCGCTGATCGCGGGGCGGAGCCGAAGAGAGCTCGAGGCGTTGGCCGAACAGCGCCAAGGAGTCGAAGAAGAACGTGCGCTCATCATGAAGTTCCGTCCGTTCTTCTCGGCGTTCCGAAAGATCAGCCAATCGGGCCTCGACCTCGACGGCATTCGAGTCTTCTACTTGGTTCTGAGGGAGGACGGTGAGCAAGAGCTTCGCCGGATGCGCGCCGCGTTGCGCGAAGCCCTCGAAGACGGCTTCGAGCTGCTCAGCCAGCCGTCGGAATCGGGTGAATCCGCGATGCTCTTGGCCGTGCCGGCGACCGACGCCGCGAAGGCCGAACAACTGCTCAGCGAAGCTGGCGTGCAAACCCTCTCGCTTCCCGACCAATTCGAGGACGAGAGCGTCAGCGCAACAATCCAACGCATGCAAACGCGTCTCGAAGACCTCCCGGACGAGCTTGCCGCGATCGAACGAGAGCGCAGGCAAATCGCCCGCGAGCGCGGACGTGACCTCGCGCAGATTCAAGCGACCGTACGGGATCACCTCGCAACCATCGAGGCCATGGAACAAGCCGTCGTGACGCCGCGCGCCTTCGTCCTCGAAGGCTGGGTCCCAAGCGCGGCGCGGACGGAGTTGAAGCAGCAACTGGGGAAGGCCTTCGGCAACCAGATCGAGGTGGAGACCGTGTTGGAAGAGGAGTGGGCTGGCGAGACCGTCCCCGTCGTGCTCACGAATCCGCGCCTGTTTCGCCCGTTCGAAGCGATTACGAGGATGATGCCGCTTCCGAAGTACGGAACGGTCGACCCGACCCCGTTCGTGGCGGTCTTCTTTCCGATGTTCTTTGGAGTCGTTTTGGGGGACATCGGCTACGGAACACTGCTCGGGGTTATCTCACTCATCTTGCGCATCCGTTCGAAGCCCAGCACCACGAAGCGTGCAATTTCGGAAATCGGGCTCGCGTGCTCGTTGTTCACGATTATCTTTGGATTCCTCTATGGAGAGCTCTTCGGCGATCTCGGGCACCGCATCGGGCTCCATCCGATCATCTTCAACCGCGAAGAGGCGTTTTTCCCGTTCCTGGGGCTCGCGATCGCGATCGGGGACGTGCACATCGTCCTCGGCCTCGTGGTCGGAGCCGTGACGATGTTCCGCGGCGACAAACGGCGGGCACTCGGAAAGGGTATGGCGGCTGTGATGGTCGTTCTCATCGCGCTGGCGCTCATGGCCGCGTTCGAAATGCTGCCCGAGCGTTTCTTCACGCCCTTGGTCATCAGCATTCTCATCGCATTTCCCATCTTGATTATCGCCGAAGGGGTGCTCGCACCAATCGAGCTCGTCTCCACGCTGGGCAACGTGCTGTCCTACGCGCGCATCATGGCCGTGGGCACGGCGTCGGTGATGATGGCGGTCGTCGCGAATCGAATGACCGGTGCTTTTGGCGGAGTCGTGGTGGGCACCCTGTTCGCCCTCCTCTTTCATCTGATCAACTTCGTCCTCGGTGTCTTCAGTCCGACGATCCACATGCTTCGACTTCACTACGTGGAGTTCTTTGGTAAATTCTATAGTCCGGGCGGTTCACAGTACCGGCCCTTTCGACACTGGTCCGCGCAACAGGGCGCAATTGAGGAGAGGAGCGAATGATATGGGATATGAAACGTTTGGGCTCTACCTGAGCGCCGCTCTAGCGATTGGCATTCCGGCCCTCGCCACAGGTTGGGCTCAGTCGCGCATCGGTCCGGCCGCCGCTGCGACGCTGGCGGAGAGACCCGAGCTCACAGTCACGGCCGTGCTCTTGATAGCTATCCCGGAGACGGTTGCAATCCTCGGGTTCGTGGTCGCGGTCTTGATCCTGATGCAGGGAGGAGGCTGAGGGGAACGTGGCAGGTGCCGGCCTCGATACCGAACTGCGTCGCAGCGCCGAACGGACAGCAGAGTCCATTCTAGGCGCGGCGCGCGCGGACGCGGAGCGGCCTGCGGCGGAGGCAGGCCAGCTGATCGAGACGCGACGAAGAGAGGTGAGGAAAGGCCAGGAGGCCGCGTACCGTGCGGAAGCTGGCGTTGCCCTTGCCGCCGAAAGACGTTCGGCGATGGGCACGGTGCTCCTCGCGCGGACGCGCTTGGTCGATCGAGTGCTCGAGCGAGCCCGGGCTCTGCTCCCAGAAGCCGCTCAGACGGAGGCCTATCGATCGACCCTCAACGGGGAGCTCATGGAGGCACTGCAGTTCGTCGATGGTGACAGCGCCGTGGTGCGCTGCTCCGTAGACCTCGCGAGCTCCGTACGTGACGCGCTGCGCGGGCGACCGGAAGTCACTGTAGAGCCCGGCGCCGACATGGGCACCGGGTTCATCGTCGTCGGGGCAGGAGAGTCGGTCCTCGTGGATTGTTGCCTAGAAACGCGCATCGAGCGCTTAGCATCGGCGCTGGCGATCGAAATACACGCGCGCCTGGAGGAGCTTTAGCCATGGCTCAGTACCTCGGCGACATCAATGCACGCGCGCGGGGCCTCCGGACTCACCTGCTTCCGGCAGGAGATTTGGAACGACTCGCGCGCTCCGGGAACCTCTCGGCCCTAAAAAGAGAGCTTGACGGGCTTGGATACGCGCCAGCCGATGCGCCGGCCACCGCGCCGAACCTGGAGAAGGCCATCCGGCGCCACGCTGCCAGACAAATGGCGTTGCTCGATCGTTGGTGCGGCCACGATCGGCGCATGACCTTCGCCGTGCTTTTCGAGGATGAGGATCGGCGCTCGATTCAGGCCATCTTGCGCGGCGCGGCGCAGGGTGTGGCGTCCGAGGCGCGCATGACGGGCTTGATTCCGACGACGAGCCTGCCCGAAAGAGCGCTACAGACGCTGTCGGGCGAGCCAACACCAGCAGACGTGGTGCGAATGTTGGTGCTTTGGAATCATCCCTTGGGCGTCGCGCTGGTGAACGCTTCGAGCGGGCCGCATCCTTCACTGTTCGATCTCGAAATCGAGTTGCAACGCGCGTTTGCGCGCAGGGGCGTCGCTCATGCGCGGAAGGGCGGACCCCAACTGGTCGAATACGTCGAGCAGGTCGTCGACCTGATGAATGTATGGTCCGCGTTGTTGCATTTCGTCGAGCGGGATCCGTCCATCGTCGACCTGACCTTCGTAGAAGGTGGGCGTTGGCTCACGCGCGATCTATTCCACGAGCTCATGAGCCTCGAGACCATGCCCCAAGTCGAAAAGCGTCTTGCTTGGGAGCTGCGCAAGTCTTCCTTGGCGAGCGCCTTTCGCGGCGAGCTGGACGATCTGGCGAACTTGGAGAGCAGGGCGCTACGCGCGCAGATCGACTGGCAGAATCGAGCGGCGCGAGTCGACCCGAGCGGCCCGGCACCGGTCATTGGTTTCGCAATGGAGCTTCGAGCCGAGGTGCGAAACTTAGGGGGCATCATCTGGGGCGTCGCGCTTCAGGCGCCTGCTGCTCTCATCCAGGCAGAATTGGTGGTCGCGTGAACGAGCAAAGACTCGTAGTGATTGCAAGTCCGGGGTTGAGCACTGGATTCGCCTTGGCGGGCGTGCCGGTGTTCGAGGCAAGCGACGGCGTCGACGCTGCCCGGCAAATCGAACGTTTGGTGGATGAGGTGAACGCAGGCGTCATCATCATCGACGAGCCGCTGTACAGGGATCTCCCCGAAGAAGTCCAGCGATCTCTCCGGCGATCTGCGTTGCCCGTCGTCATTCCGGTGCCCGGACCCGATTGGACGACGGAATCCACGGCGCACGAATACATCGTCGAGATCCTTCGACGAGCCATTGGCTATCGGGTGAAGCTCCAATGACCGAAGCCCGCATCATCCGAGTGGTAGGCGCGATCGCGGAAGCACAGCCGCTAGGCGACGTGGCGCTCTACGAGCTCGTCGAGGTCGGCGAACGGCGTCTGCTGGGCGAGGTGATTCGGATCCAAGACGACATCGCAACGATTCAGGTGTTCGAGGAAACCAGCGGGCTCGGGCTTCACGAACCGGTCCGTAGAACGCGAAGCTCATTGACGACCCAGCTTGGGCCCGGCTTGCTCGGTTCGATCCTCGACGGAATCGGACGCCCCCTGCCGGAGCTCGCCGAGCGCTCGGGCGACTTCATTGCCCCGGGGATGACCCTACCCACCCTCGATCCAGACGCCGGTTGGTCGTTTGAACCAACCGTCAAACGAGGCGCGACCGTATCCGGCGGCGACGTATTGGGCACCGTCGAAGAGCGCCCGGGAATGATCCACAAGGTGCTAGTGCCGCCAGGTTTGGAAGGCCGGGTCGCAGAGATTCAGCAGGGCACCTTCACGGTGTCAGACACAGTCGCCACGCTGGACGACGGAACCGGCTTGTCTCTTTCGCATCCCTGGACGATCCGCAACCGTCGACCCTTCGCTCGCCGGCTCCCGGGCGACCGCCCTTTCATCACCGGACAGCGTGTGTTTGATCTGCTCTTTCCTGTCGTCGAGGGAGGTTCCGTCGCCGTGCCGGGCGGCTTCGGCACCGGGAAGACCGTGATCGAACAGTCACTTGCGAAATACGCGAAGGCAGACGTGATGGTTTACATCGGCTGCGGCGAACGCGGAAACGAGATGGCGGAGGTTCTACACGACTTCGGCCGTCTCATGGACCCACAAACAGGGCGACCGATCATGGATCGCACGGTCTTGATCGTGAACACGTCGAACATGCCCGTCGCCGCGCGAGATGCGTCGGTCTATCTCGGCATGACGATCGCCGAGTACTACCGCGACATGGGCTATCACGTCGCCGTCCTCGCCGACTCACTTTCGCGTTGGGCCGAAGCCCTCCGCGAAATCGCCGCCCGCCTTCAAGAGATGCCCGGGGAAGAGGGATACCCGACATACCTGGCCAACCGCATGAGCCACCTCTACGAGCGCGCCGGCCGCGTCGAGAGCCAAGGGACGCCAGCGCGCACGGGGGCGGTCACGTTCATCAGTGCGATTTCTCCCCCCGGGGGTGACTTTGCCGAGCCGGTGACGCAAGCGTCGCTGCGCGTCGCAGGTGCGCTCTGGGCGCTCGATGCAAGTCTCGCGCATCAACGCCAATTCCCCGCCGTCGATTGGGACACCAGCTACAGCCTGTACACGGACGGCACGACGGAATGGTTCTCTCGGGAGGGCGGCTCCGACTGGCCCGAGCTGAGGATTGAAACGATTCGTCTCTTGCAACGGGACCGCGAGCTTCGGGAGATCGCGGGGCTCGTCGGAGTCGACGCGCTCGAAGACGAAGACCGTCTGGTGCTCGAAGGGGCAAGAATCGCGCGCGAGTTCTTGATTGGCCAAAACGCCTTTCATCCGCACGACGCCTTTTCGACGGTGGCCAAGACGTACCATCTGGCGAAGCTCCTTTGGGCGTTCATGCGAACCGGGGAGGCGGCGCTCGGGGGCGACGTGAGCTTTGACAAGCTCGACCTCGCCGCCGTGCGGGTGGCATTCGGTGCCGTGAAGACCGCGGCACCCGAGGCGTTGGAGCAGCGGATCGAGGATGCCGAGCAAACGATTTCCCAGATGGAGGCATCATGAAGCGCCTGGATGCACCGGTTGCGAGGACGTACTCTGGCGCCGCTTCCGCTGCGGGTCCGCTGCTGTTCGTCCGTTCGACCCGGCGCGCAAAGCTTGGAGAGTGGGTTCGCATCGAGGGCGAGGGGCAGGAGGACCGCCGGGGCCAGGTGATCGACGTGGGCACCGAGATCACGGTGATTCAGGTCTTCGAGGAGACGCTTGGGCTCAGGCCCGCGGAAGCCGCGATCACGTTGGCCGGCGAAACCGCCACGACGGTGGTCGGCAAAGACTTGCTCGGACGCGCGCTCACTGGCACCGGAGCACCACTCGACGGTCTGCCCCCGTCG
>QMMB01000174.1 GCA_003647035.1 Deltaproteobacteria bacterium
GGACGCTGCCTGACGGGCCGGCTTCCGATCGGAGGGCTTGCATGTTAGGCCCGCCGGGTGACTGACCTGTTCAATCCCACACCCGAGCATCGCGCACTGCGCGAGCTCGTCCGTTCGTTCACCGAACGAGAGGTCGACCCACAAGCCGAGGCGTCGGACCGCGACGAGCGGTTCAACGTCGAGCTCTTTGCGAAGCTCGGCGAGCTCGGCCTTCTCGGGGTCACGGTCGAGGAGCGATTCGGTGGCGCTGGCCTGGATCCCGTCGCTGCAGTGATCGTACACGAGGAGCTATCGGCCGCCGACCCAGGGTTTGCGTTGGCGTATCTCGCGCACTCGATGCTGTTCGCGAACAACTTGCAGATCAACGGGAGCGACGCGCAACGGAGCAAGTACCTGCCCGACGCGTGCGCAGGCAAGAAGGTCGGCGGCATGTGCATGACCGAGCCCGGAGCAGGCACGGACGTGCTCGGTATGCAGACTTCCGCGGTTCGCGCTGGCGACATCTACGTGCTCAACGGTGCCAAGATGTGGATCACCAACGGGGCGGTGACGGACGACGAGCTAGGCGACACGTTCCTCGTGTATGCTCGCGTGCATGGCAGCCCACGCAACCAGCTCTCGATGTTCATCGTCGAAAAGGGCTTCGCAGGCTTCAGCCTTGGCCAGAAAATCAAGGGAAAGCTCGGTATGCGCGCGTCGACCACGGCCGAGCTCGTGTTCGAAGATTGCCAAGTCCCCGCCGAGAACCTGGTGGGTTCTGAAGGTGCCGCGACACTTCACATGATGCGCAACCTCGAGCTCGAGCGCGTGACTCTCGCCGGGATGAGCCTCGGGATTGCCCGTCGATCGATCGAGGTCATGAATCGTTACGCGAGCGAGCGGACTTCCTTTGGCAAGCCACTTCGCGAGTTCGGACAGATCCAGCGCTACATTTCGCAGTCCTACGCCGAGTACATGGCGGGCCGGACGTACACCTATTACACGGCCTCGGCGATGCGCTTGGATGAGCCCGGCCACCGCCTCGATTCCGATGGCGCCAAGCTGTTCGCCTCCACCATGGCCAAGGACGTGGCCGACCGCGCGATTCAGGTACTCGGTGGGTATGGCTACGTGGCCGAGTACGTCGTCGAGCGACTGTGGCGCGACGCCAAGCTCCTCGAGATTGGCGGCGGTACGCTCGAAGCACACCACAAAAACATGTGCAGGGAGCTCAGTCACACCGAACGCATTTTGTGAGAGATCACACATCTTCCGGGCGGCGTCCGGGTTTTGTCATCCCTAAGTAGGCGACAGCTGTTTGGAGCCGCTATGCTGTGGCCTGTGACACTTCCCGACGGGGGGAATAGGACGAAGTGACGCAAGCAGCCGAACCTACTGATCTACCCAAGCCGCCAGTCGACCTTCCGGTTCTCGGACAGTTCGCGGGTTACGATGTTCTCGGGCGCCTCGCACTCGGCGGAATGGCCGAGATCCTGCTCACGCGTCACGCCAGCACCGACGGCGACCACCGCTTCATGGTGGTGAAGCGGATCCTTCCACACTTCGAGCAGGACAATGACTTCGTCCAGATGTTTCTCGACGAGGCTCGCATCGGGATGCAGCTCAAGCATCCAAACATCATCCAGTTTCATCAGTTCGGCGCAGACGAAGGCTCGCACTTCATCGTCATGGAATGGGTCAACGGAGTGCCGTTGGGCCGCATGATTCGTAAGGCGCGCAAATCCGGCGGAGTGGGCCTGCCCATTGCCATTCGCATCGGTGTCGACGTAGCGCGCGCGCTTCACTACGCGCACATCGCGAACGACGAGCATGGCGAGCCGTTCAACATCGTTCACCGCGATGTGTCCCCACACAACATCATGATCGGCTACGCCGGCGCCGTGAAGCTGCTGGATTTCGGCATTGCCAAAGCTGACCACCGTGCGCACAAGACCCAGGCCGGGGTGGTCAAGGGCAAGTTCGCGTACATGGCGCCCGAACAATGCACGGCAGGTCAGGCGGACCATCGCTTGGATATCTTCGCGTTGGGCGTCTGTCTGTTCGAGACGCTCACCGGGCGGTCGCTCTACCGTCGGCAGACCGAGGCCGCGACGATGCGGGCCGTGATCATGGATCCGGTGCCGTCGCTCAAAGAGCGATTGCCCGATGTGCCCGACGAGCTCGATCAGATCCTTCAAAAGGCTCTCGCAAAAGAGGCCGCCGATCGCTTCGCCACGGCTGAGGAGTTTGCCAACGAGCTCGAGCGCTTCGGGAAGTCGCACCAGCAGTTCGCGACACAGCGTGAGGTTGCCGACTTCATCCGGAAGGTCTTTCCCGAGGAGTTCACGCGAGGTCCGCGCGTCGACACCGTGCCCTTCGGCGCCTCGATCACGCTCGACATGCATCACGCGAAGGATTTGGATTCGTCGAAGTCCTATGTGTCGCAGATGCCGGGGGCAATTCGCGAGCTCGAGATCGACGGAGCAGGCGCTGGCCTCGACTTGGGGCATCTGCTCGATGCACCGATCGTCGCGCCGTTGCCTCCGCCTGACGCAGAGCCGGAAGCCGAGGGTGCTCAGCTCAGCCAACGCTCGACGCGGGATGCGCCCAAGGCGGTTCCCCACCGGGCTAGACCCAAGGGCGGGTCGGTGGGCCCGAAACGGCCATCTCGTTTGGGTTGGAAGCAGTTTGCGATGCTGACGTTACTTCTACTCGGCGGCACCGCCGTCGCCTACGACCAAACGGACGGCGTCAAAGACGCGTTTGGGAACATCGAGGGCATGTTCGAGGACAAGGGGCCACCCGAGGTCGCGGTCGACGACAATCCGCTTCTGCGCGAGCACGGAGCGCGCATCCTGGTGGCGTCCTCGCCGCCCGGCGCGAAGGTGTTCTTGGATGGCAAGGAGCAGGGCGTGACGCCCGTGGCTTTGACGGGCCTGATGCATGGCGATTATCGGGTTCGCGTCGAAGCCCCTGGCTTTGCGTCCTGGGCGACCAAGGTCGAGGTTACGCATGGCGAGACCGTGGGCGTGATGGCCGGACTTCTGGGCAAGCAAGGCGGAGCGAAACCGGGCGCGTTCGGCCGTGTCAACATCGAAACGACGCCGCCGTCGGACGTCTACATGGCGGGCGATTTGATCGGCCGGACACCCATGGAGACCGTCTACGCGCCACTAGGACGCGTGACGTTCGACTTCGAGCTGCCCGACGGCAGCACCGTCAGCCGCAGGGTCCGCATCAAGTCGGACGGTGTCGCGCGAGCGCGCTTCGACCTGAGCGACGTCCGGCGCTAGGCGCCGGCCTCTTCGCGCAGCCGAACGTAGCTTTCATACCGGCCCCGATCGATGTCGCCCGCGTTCACCGCGTCGACCACTGCGCATCGTGGTTCGTGCGTGTGGCTGCAACTCCGGAAGGCACATTGTGGGCGGTATACCGTGAACTCGGGGAAGCATTGATCGAGGTGCTCGATGGGCAGGGCCCAGGTGCCGAGCTCTCGGATTCCGGGCGTGTCGGCG
Organism: Deltaproteobacteria bacterium; assembly: GCA_003647035.1. GTDB lineage: Bacteria > Myxococcota_A > Polyangia > Polyangiales > Houyiibacteriaceae > SG8-38. The sequence goes on from QMMB01000174.1 coordinate 3,495, forward strand.
AGGAACCCCCCTTGGGGGAGGGAGTGCAGCGAGGCTACACGCGTCGTGTGGCGGCCTTTGCCGTGGTGATCGCTGACGCTTGCGATCTTTAGCTCGAGGTCGGGCAAGATACGGTTGATTAGGCTGCTCTTGCCGACACCGGACGGGCCAACGAACGCCGAGATCTTGCCCAGCAAGGCGCCCGCCAACTCGCCCATTCCGGCGCCCGTTGCCGCGCTCACGCTGAGGACCGGATACCCGATGGACTCGTAGGTCTTCTGCCAGTCCGCGTCGCCCGGTTCGCGAAGATCCGACTTGTTCATCACGACTACCGGCTGGATGCATTGGTGCTCGGCGATGACCAGAAACCGGTCGAGAAGGCGCCTATTGAGAGGCGGCCGTCCGTGGCAGAACGTGATCATCAGCTGCTCGAGATTCGCTACCAGCACGTCCTCCTTTCTCGGTCCCCTACCTGGCTGCATTCTGGAGAAGCGGCTCGCGCGGGGCAATACCTCCACGACGACGAAGCTCAGCTTGTCCGGCCGCGAGACCATCACCTGATCCCCGATGACGCAGAGGTCCGTCGTCCGCGGCGTATTCTTGAGCCGTCCACGCATGCGCGCTTGCACGACGTCTCCGTCGATACGGACGTCGACGAATCCGGCGGTCGAGCGAACAACGAGGCCTTGCGTTGGGTCGGCCATGGTCAGCCCTGGCAGTTCGAGTCGGGATCTTTGGTGATCAAAGCGCGCAGCGAGTCCTGGTGGGCGAGCCAACCATCGACCACTTCGTCCGGCGCGTCGTGGTCCCGAAGGGTTTCGAGCAAGATCTGTCGTCGGCGATCGAATTGACCGCCAAAGATACGGTGCGGGCGGTGGGCTTGGTCGAGCGCTCGACCGGTGTACTCGACCGATGCCCCGAGGTGATCGGCTGCATGTTCGTACTCGAAGCGCTTGATGCGGTTGCGGTCAGCGCGCGTGAAGAGGAACCCTATCATCATGTCGTCGAAGCAGCGGTCGACGAAGTCTTCGACGATCGCTCGAAGCCTTGGCTCCCCACCAAGCTGTTCAAACAGGCTCATCCGCGCGATGACCCTGATGCAATGTAGAGAACCGATCAAGTTGGGTCGCCAGACGACGGGGCGGCGCTAGGTGAAGCCGCCAAAAACAGGGCCATCGCGAAGGACAGGCACGAGGACAAGGGCGCTTCCGGTCTTCACGATGCAGTTCGCTCTTCCCAGGAGCCCCGAGATCGATGATCCTCTCGTACTTCGATTGGGGTGGGCTTGCAGAAGCGTCTTCACGACAGCGAGATCTTACTCGACCTGGCTGCCAGCGATCTGCACGGTTTGGTCCATCAGGCTTTGGACGAGCTCGTTCGTTGCGGGAAGCTGAGCGACCGTCAACGTCAGGCGATCAGGAGCACGCTCCGCGATCGGGGGGAGGGCGAGCTCCACGACCTCGGCGGTGGCGTGGGCGTTCTGCGGGTGCGGTATGAGGCCCAGGTTGGCGACGTCTACCGTTGCGCCTTGGTCCGCGTTCCCGAGGGTGTGCGCGCGAGCGACTATGAGAAGGTCCACTATGTCTGGCTGATCGTCGCCCCGTATGGCGCCTCGACTCCACCCAACGAGGAGCTCGAGCCGTTCGGATGGATGCTGCACGACGAGCGATTCAGCGCGTCGATCATCGGCGCCAACGACCCGATGCAGGTGCTCGCGACCTACCAGTTGTATCTGGAGTATGTCGAGGCGCCCCCCGACGAGCGTAGGCCCTCGCTCGTCTACGCCTACCCGAGCGTTCCGCCTCCCCAGCGTGGGTTTGCGTCGGGACTCGTCGCGGACGTTCGGCGGAAACTACCTTTCTATGCGAGCGACTTCGTTGATGGCTTCAACATCAAGGGCCTGGCAACGATTCTGTTCCTGTTCTTCGCATGCCTCGCACCCTCGATCGCGTTCGGCGGCCTTCTTGCATTCCTCACCGACGGAGAGATCGGTACGGTCGAGGCGATTTTGGCGACAGCCGTAGGCGGCGTGGTCTACGCGCTCTTCTGTGGGCAGCCTCTGACGCTTCTCGGCAGCACCGGTCCGGTTACCATCTTCTTGGCTCTGCTCTATGTCCTGTGTCGGCAGCTCGCTGTGCCGTTCCTGCCTGGCCTGTTTTGGATCGGTATGTGGACGGCCGTGCTCATGATGGTGTTGGCGCTGACCAACACGAGCCGTTACATCCGCTTCTTCACGCGCTTCACCGACGAGATTTTCGGCGCGCTGATCGCGCTGATCTTCATCAGCGAGGCGTTCCGGGATATCTTTTCGGACATTTTCGGCACAGAGGTGCCGACGAATGGCGAGCTGCTCGCGCTGATCCTGGCGCTGGGGACGTACATGATCGCGCTGCAGCTCTCTCGCGTGAGGCAGAAGCCTCTTCTCACGAAAACAGTCAGAGAGTTCTTGGCGGACTTTGGGCCTACCATTGCGATCTTCGCGATGACGGCGGCGGCCTGGGCGATGCGGCCGATCGAGCTCGAGCACCTCGCGGTTCCCCACGAGTTCGCTACCACGAGCGGACGGCCCTGGCTGGTCAATCCGATGGAGGCACCGCCTTGGTTCTGGGTCGCGTCGATGCCCATCGCCGTCCTTGCCGCTGTGCTGCTTTTCCTGGATCAGAACATCACGGTGCGTCTCGTCAACAGTCCTCAGCACAGGCTGAAGAAGGGTCCGGGTTACGACCTCGACATGGCCGTCATCGCGGTGCTGGTCGCTCTGTGCGCCACCATCGGTTTGCCGTGGGTCGTCGCAGCGACGGTGCGGTCGTTGAACCATGTCCGAAGCTTGGCGACCGTTCGGCATCACGCTCGGGGTGAGCACATCATCTCGGTGATGGAGAACCGCCTCACGCCCTTGGTGGTTCATCTGTTGATAGGTGGCTCGTTGCTTTTTCTAGGGCTGCTTCGCGAGATCCCCATGTCCGTCGTGTTTGGCTTGTTCTTATTCATGGGCATCGCGTCGCTCCGAGGCAACCAATTCGTCGACCGTCTCAAGTTGTGGGTCACCGACCCAACGCTGTACCCGCCCACCCACTACATCCGACGTGTCTCTCGCACGGTCCTTCACAGCTTCACATTGATTCAGGTCGCGTGCCTGTCGGTGCTTTGGTTCGTGAAGGGGTCTGCTTTTGGAGTCCTGTTCCCGCTGTGCATCGCGCTACTCGTACCGATCCGTCGCGGCTTGGAGCGCGTTTTCAGTCAGAAAGACCTAGCGTTCCTGGATGCTGACGAGAATCCAGAGGAGGAGCAGTATCGGGAAATGGACTGAGGCCAGTGTCAGCAGCGGTATTGTGCGGCTGAGTCACCGGAGGACGGCTCGCGACGGGCGTGCGCGCGAATGGGAGCCCCGTCGCCTGGCACCTCGAGTCGACATACGACTAGGCGCCGACCCAATCGCTGTGCTGCCCATCCC
>QMMB01000175.1 GCA_003647035.1 Deltaproteobacteria bacterium
CCCATCGCGTTCCGCACCTGCCACCGCTCCCCGTTCTGAGAGCTTGCGGCATCCCTTCTTTCTGTGACTTTCTAAAGCGGCGGGGAACACCGAGAAACGGAAGTAGCCTGCGCCGGCCTCGTTCGGCATCCACCAACCCGGGCATCCGGGGAGGTCGATGTGACCCTCGGCGCCCTGCAAAAAGCCGCAGGTCGTTCCTGCTTCATGACGAACACAAAGCGGCATCTCCCAAGTCTGTCCGGCGGCTCCAGGCGACCCGAGTGGCAAATCGCGTTGCTGTGCGAGCTGCACGCGGCGGGAGCCGCCCGCACAGGATTCGGCCACACCGCTGATGAGGGGAACACCAGGTTGCGTGAGAAAGGTCAGGAAGGGCGTCGTCACGTCCCGGTTGCTCGCCTCATCGAGCGCAGCCAGCAGATCGCCCGACGTGGCGGTGCCACCTTGATGCCGGTGCAGGTAGACGCCGATCGCTTGACGAAAAACGTCGGCGCCCATCCAGCGCTCGAACATCCCCAGGACCGCCCCGCCTTTCTCGTAGGTGATCGCGCTGAAGGCGTTGTGGATGTCGTGACTGGTGAGGACCGGCTGCTGGATGCTGCGCGCGCTGGTGAGATTGTCGAGCCCCATGGCGCGGTGCGCGGATGCGAGGCTCCCAAGGTCGGAGCGGTACTCGGGGTGCAGCGTCTGTACGACCTTGTTGCCCATCCAGGTCGCGAACGATTCGTTGAGCCAGATGTCGTCCCACCAGGGCATCGTCACGAGATTGCCAAACCACTGATGCGCGAGCTCGTGTGCCAACACGTAGGTGAACGCGCGACGCTGGCTTTGCGTCGCGTGTTCCCCGTCGATCAACAGGAGCCACTCGCGGAACGTGATGAGACCGACGTTCTCCATAGCGCCCGCGGCAAAATCGGGGACCGCGACCAGGTCGAGCTTTCGATAGGGGTAGGGGATGCCGAAGTAGTCTTCGAGCACCGCGACGAATTTTCCGGTGCGTTCGAGCGCGTAGGCCAGTTGCGCTCCTTTGCCTTTGGCTGCGATGCCGCGCAGCGGCACCGGGAAAGGGCGTCCCTCGGTCGGAGGGATGGTGGGTCCGCTCACGACGTCCAGTGGCCCCACGGCCCATGCGACGAGATAGGTGGGGAGAGGCGGAGTGGGCATGTAGCTGATGCGCTGAAGCCCCCCGGGGAGCTTGATCGCCTGCTCGACCGGGGTATTCGCGGCGGCGATTTGGTCGTCCGGCACGGTGAGAGTGACGTCAAATGGGGTCTTGAACCGTGGCTCGTCGAAGCACGGAAATGCCAAACGTGCGCTGATCGATTCGAACTGCGTGAAGGCGTAAGCATCCCCGGCGGACTCGACGCGATAGAGCCCACGCAGCGGTGAATCGAAACGAGCCGTGTACTCGATGTGGAGCGTGCTTCTGCCCGCCGGCAACGCTTCCTGTAGCTCGACGCGCACGACTCCATCGGAGGTTTGCTGCTCCCAGAGCGCCGGGATACGCGTGGTAGCGTGGGCTGCATGGATCGCTGTGACGTTCAGATCTTGGCCGTGCATCCAGATCGTGGTCGAAGCCTCATCGAGCTCGATACCGATCACCGCCGTTCCCGAGAAGGTGTCCTGGTCCGGGATGATCGTGAGGCTCAACCGATAGTCCGTGGGCCGGACGCCCGTCGGCAGCTTGCCCTCCGGGGGCTGCGATACCATGGGCGTCGACGGCACTGACTCTCTCGCATTCGCGCATCCCCCCGAGGCGACGCAGAGTGCGGAAACGGCGAGGGCGGCTCTGATCGTCATCGGCTTCATGAGTCTGGCCTTCTTCCGGGGTCGTGGCCCAACGCGAACAAGCGGTCGTAGAGAGCCGAGCTCAGCGGCTTGCGTGAGGTGCGGGGCAGGGCTTGTCCGAGGGCGGGCGGCAGGCGGCGGAGCGTTTGGGCCAGCTCCTGCATCGACGGTCCGTCCGCGTCGAACGTGGGCTTCGACGACGGCCCTCGGTTCGCGAACCAGCTTGCGGTGGCGGTGAAGAACACGGCTAGAACCATCGCCGCGACGAGCTCGCGTGGTTTGCCGGTTCCGACCGCCCCCGCTCCAATGAAAACGATGACCGAAATTGGAATCGCGACGGCCCATCGCGCAGCGCGCTCGAGCCGGGAGCTCGGCGAGCCGCCCACTTCGTAGCGGACCAAGGTCAGCCAGTCGCGTTCGGGAGCACGGTTGACGAGGCCGTCGCTCACCAACACCGTGCGCAACCAGGGCATTGCGGCGGTGTGGGTCAGAAAGGGTGTGGGTGCCGGCAGGTGGGCGACACGCCAAGACGCGCCGTCGGCTTGGAGCCGTCGTGGGAAGACAGGCCAGAGGCCGAGCTTCATCACGAGCCAAGGGCTGGCCAACACAACCGCGGCTACGGCGAGGAGAGCCGCCGCCAAGGCTCGGACGATAGGCCCAAGTGGGAGGAGTGCTTCGACGCCAGCCAGTGCGAGCAAGGAGAGGCCCGTAGCCAAGATCGGCGCGGCCGACAGTTGCACCGCGCGGCCTGCCGTTTCGAGATGGGACATGGCTGCGGCTTCTTCGGGGGTGCGCCGGAACAGGGCCAAACTCACCCAGGCCGTTACCGCGCTCAGCGTCGCGAAGAAGAAGGAGCCGGCAATCGGCCACCGCGTCGACAGCAGAGGCTCCACGAGCAGAGCGCCGGCAACGGCGCAAGCCGGGGTCATGAGTAGAGCGCCGAAGAACGTCGCGCGCCGACAGTGTCTGAGTGCTCGATCACGCATGGCAGGTGGCGCCGAGTCTCCGACGGCGAATAGCGCGCGGAGCATCGCGCAGAGCATGGCCGGGACGAAGGCGCATGCGACCAAGACGAGCAGGGACGTCACGCGAACTCCACCACCACGGGGGCATGGTCCGAAGGCGACTTTCTTCCCCGTTCCTCCCGGTCGACGACGGCGCCTATCGTGCGCTCGGCGAGCTTGGGCGTGCAGTAGATGTGGTCGATGCGAAGCCCATTCCCTCGCTCGAACCCCCTTCCGCGGTAATCCCACCACGAGAACACGCCGCCGGTCGGGTGAAACGGGCGCACGACGTCGTGAAGCCCGAACGACGCGATTTGGGTCAGCGCGTCCCTCACTGGATCACAGGCGAGCACCGATGCGCGCCACTCGGAAAGTCTTCCGATATCGTCGTCCCAGGGGGCGACGTTGAAATCGCCGCAGAGCGCGAGCTCGTCGGTCGCTGGATCGAAGCGCCGCGCCAGCATCCGGCCGAGGCGCGTCATCCAGCGAAGCTTGTACTCGTACTTGTCAGAGCCCACCTCGCCACCGTTAGGGAAATACGCGCTGAGGACCGTCACGCCGTTGATGCGGCCGCTGACCAAGCGAGCCTGAGGGTCGTCCTCGTCGTCTACGAGGCCGTAGACGACGTCCGCGATCGGGTGCCGGCTGAGGATGGCCACTCCGTTGTAGGTCTTCTGCCCCGAGACCGCGGCCTCGTATCCGCACTCCCGAATGTCGTCATAGGGGAAGTCCGTGTCGGTCACTTTCAGCTCTTGCAGGCACAGGACATCGGGCTGTGCCGCGTCGAGCCAGTCGATCACGTGCTGCCGGCGCGCCCGGATCGAGTTCACGTTCCACGTGGCGACCTTCATGCCCGCATGAAGTAGCATGGAATCATGACGAAGAAGCCAATCGAGACCAATCGGGCGCCTGCGGCCATCGGCCCGTACTGCCAGGCCATCGTCCACGGAGGGTGGGTCTACTGTTCAGGTCAGATCGCACTCGACCCCGACCATGGCCAAATGGTTGGCGGCGGAGATATCGAGGCTGAGACACGGCAGGTGTTACAGAATCTCGAGGCTGTCCTGCACAAAGCTGGAGCCAGTCGAGGCGATGTCGTGAAAGCCAATGTCTATCTGATGGATATGGATGAATTCTCGAAGATGAATCAAGTTTATGCGGTCTTCTTCGAGGGGCTTGTTCCGCCCGCCCGCGCGACGGTCCAGGTTGCAGCCCTGCCCAAGGGTGCGCGGGTGGAAATCGATTTCATCGCCAAAATCGAAGGCTAGAGCGGTCTAGCTGAAGGGGTCGCGCAGGTCGGCGGTGTCTTGGCGATCGGGGCCTACGCTCACGACGCCGACCCGGCACCCGACTTCCTGTTCGATGCGTGCGAGGTACCGCTGTGCCGCGGGGGGGAGGTCGTCGCGCGTCCGGCATGCCGTGAGATCTTCGTTCCAGCCTTCGAGGGCCTCGTAGATGGGCTGGACCTCTTCGAGGCGCTCATAGGGCGGGTAGGCGATGCGCTCGCCGTCGAGCTCATACGCCACGCACACCTCCAACTTCGGAACGACGGACAGGACGTCGAGCTTCGTAATCGCCAACTCGTTGAGGCCATTGACCGCCACGGCGTGCCGGAGTGCCACGAGATCGAGCCATCCACAACGGCGGGGCCGCCCCGTGGTGGAGCCGTACTCGGCGCCCGCATCGCGGAGCTTCTGGCCCGTCTCGTCCTGGAGCTCGGTCGGGAACGGGCCGCCGCCGACGCGAGTCGTATAGGCCTTCGCGATGCCGATGGCGCTGCGGATGTGCGTGGGGCCAATCCCGGCGCCCGCGCAAGCCCCGCCCGCGACTGCGTTCGAGCTCGTGACGAATGGGTAGGTACCGTTGTCGATGTCGAGCATCGTGCCCTGTGCGCCTTCGAGGAGGATCTTCTCGTCGGCTTCTATCGACGCCCGAATGACGGCTCCAGCGTCGCCGATGTACGCACGGAGCGCTTCACCGAGCTCGGCATACCGCGTCGCGATGTCGTCGGCGCTCGGAAGTGTGCCGCCGAGATCCTCGGCCACGGGGCGCCAGCATTCGAGATTCGCGTCGAGCTTGGTGCGCAAGCGGTCGACGTCGAGCAGGTCGCCGATCCGAACCCCGCGCCGCGCGATTTTGTCTTCGTAGCAGGGGCCGATGCCTCTCTTGGTCGTTCCGATCGCGCCGCCCGACTTCTTTTCCCGGAGCTCGTCGATCAACTTGTGGTGGGGCAACACGACGTGCGCGCGCTGACTCACGAGAAGCCGGCCCTTCGTCCCGACGCCGCGCTCGTTCAGGGTCTCGATCTCTTTCAGGAACACGGCCGGATCGATGACCGTGCCTTGTCCGACGATGCACCTCGTCTGCTCATGAAGGATTCCGGACGGGATCAGATGAAGAATCTGCTTCTTGCCGCCGACTACCAGGGTGTGACCCGCGTTTGCCCCACCGGCATATCGAACGACGAGGTCGGCGTATGGCGCGTACAGATCGACCACCTTGCCTTTGCCCTCGTCCCCCCACTGGGCTCCTACCACCACCAATGCGCTCATGATTCGTTCCCAACCCGCGCCCAAGCGGACAACTCCTGGAAGAGCGCGTCGCTGGGCTCCGTTCTGAGCGCGCGCGCGCGGCCGTCCTGGAGGCGCGTGAGCCGCCCGTTGCTGCCTTGCTGCCAAATCAACAGATCATAATCCCACGCCTTGGCGTACTGTCTGGCTTCGTTTTCGCGCTTGGCCGCCAACACCGCAACGCGTGCGTCGCGCTTCCGCCAAGCCTCCGCCGTCTTGCGGCGCCGGGCGTAGCTGCTTCCTGCGACGACGACTCGAAGTGGCAGCTGGCCGCGGAGCGAGACCCCAGCATCGGAGAGCGCCCAAAGGACGTTGTCGACCTCGAAGGCGAAACCGGTCGCCGGTGCCGGAGCGTCGTACCGGCGGAGCAGGTCGTCGTAACGACCACCCATGCCGAGTGGCTCCCCGGGCCCTGCGGCTAGAAGGGTCATGCTGACGCCGGTGTAGTAGCTGTGTCGCCGCAAGTCGCTCAGGTCGATGGCGACGCGGTCGCCCAAGCCCGCTGACTCCAGTCGTGCCACGACGCGTTCGAGCTCATCGAGCGCGCGCTTCGCTGCCGCGTTGCGGAGCCGCCTCCGCGCGTCCGCGATCACGGAGCGATCACCGTAGAGGTCGCAAAGCGTGATCAATCGCTTACGCTCGGCCGCGACGACGCCCGCCTCCTTGAGGAGCTTTTCGAGGTTCGTCGCGTCCTTGGCGGCGAGCGTGTCGATGACGGCGAGCCGTGCGTCTTCGGGGACGTGGTCGAGCACCTCGGTGCCGATTTTGACTTGAGCGAGCTCGACCAGGAAGTCCTGGAGGCCCACGCCCTCGCAGGCGCGAACCGCCACCCCCAGCACCTCGGCGTCCGCCTCCGGGCCCTTCACGCCGACGCATTCGATGCCGCACTGCAGAACTTGACGCTGTTTGCGCGCGCGTCCGCGCCGGCGCCGCACGATCGTCCCCTCGTAGCAGAGGCGCCAAGGCGCGGGACGGTCCTGGAGTCGTGTGGCAACGATACGGGCGATCTGCGGCGTGACGTCCGGACGTAGGAGCGCGACTTCGCCGGAGTCGGGTTCGATGAATCGCACGAGGTCTCGCCGGTCGACGGTGCCGAGCCCGCGTTCGATCACCTCGGCGTACTCTACGGGCGGCGTGGTGACGCGCTGGTAGCCATGGCGGTCGAACGTCTCCATCAGCCGCTGCCAAAGCAAGGTCCGCGTCATGGACGCAGGTGGCAGCAGGTCGCGCATTCCGCCAGGCGGGGTCATCGGCAACTCGGGAGTCGTGTTCTCGAGCCGCTTGGCACCCGGGGGGCGTCGCTTTCGCGCGGATGGGGGCATCTCAGAGCCTCAGGGTATGCACACTGCTGACGTAGTCGATGCCGCGAAGCGCGTCGAGCGCCTCGTTGCCGACGGTCGAATCGACGTTCCAGAGCGCCAGCGCTTGACTTCTCTTCTCGTCGAGCCCCACCTGCATCCGCGAGACGTTGATCCCTTGGCTGCCGAGCAGGGTGCCGACCGAACCGATGACG
>QMMB01000176.1 GCA_003647035.1 Deltaproteobacteria bacterium
GCTGGCGCTTTCGCCATGACGCGCGTGCTCGCGGGGCGACGCCCGGTGCTCGAAGCCATGCGTGGAAACACGAAACTCCGGCGCATCTATACGGAGCCTCAACGCGCCGATCCGGACATTCGCGAAGCCGCGGAGGCCGAAGGCGTCCCGATGGCGAACCGAGACCGAGCGGCGCTCGACAAGCTCGCAGACGGTGTCCGTCATCAAGGTGTCATCGCCCTCGCCGAAGACTACGAGTTCTGTGAGCCCGAGGAAATCATCGCACACGCCGACGGACCACCCACGTTGGTTGCCCTCGACGAGGTTACCGATCCACAGAACCTCGGCGCCATCATTCGAAGCGCTGTGACTCTCGGCCTCGACGGCTTGATCATCCCGAAGCACCGGGCCGCCGGAATCACCGCTGCTGTCGTCCGGGCATCCGCGGGCGCCACAGAGCACGCGTCCATCGCCCGGGTGACCAATCTTCAGCGCACGCTCCTTTGTCTGGCTGAGTCGGGCCTGGAGATCGTCGGCCTCGATGCGGGCGCGGACATCGACGTGCGCGACCTCGAGCCGAGCCCGAGGGGACGTGTTCTCGTCGTGGGCTCCGAGGGGAAGGGCTTACGCCGCATGGTTCGACAACGATGCGATATCGTGGTTCATATTCGTCAAGCAGGCCCGATGGATTCGTTGAACGCATCGGTCGCTGCCGCGATCGCCATGTACGAGATATCGGGGAAGCGGCTGAGAGGCGCTCATGACGGATGACAACCTCGCCCGAGATCAAGAGGATGAGCAGGTGCGACGTGTCCTCATCCTGACAGGCGGTGCGGACGCCCCGGGCCTCAACGCCGTCCTCCGCGCGTTCGTCAAAGCGGCGACCGACCTAGACCTTCAGGTCTACGGATCCGAACACGGCTTCTCGGGGCTGATCGAGCACCCGGCCCGTGTCGCGAGACTGACCCCCTCGAGCGTTCAAGGGATCCTGCCGAAGGGCGGCAGCATCCTCGGTTGCTCCGACCGCGCCGACCCGTTCTCCTATCAGGTCAAGGCGCCGGATGGCTCCGAACGAACCCTCGATGTATCCGAGCGCGTCACGGCCAAGCTCGACGAGCTGGACATCGACATTTTGGTGCTAGTCGGAGACGGCGAGACCATCGAAATCGGTTTGCGGCTAGCCAACATGGGTGTGGCCGTAGTCGGCATTCCCAAGGCCATCGGCAATGAGCTCGCGGCCACGGATTTGACGTTCGGTCTCGATAGCGCCGTCGCCACGGCGACTCGGGCGATCGACGCCCTGCATCGCACCGCAGATGCCCACGGCCGCGTGATGGTCTTGGAAGTGATGGGCCGCGAGGTTGGCTGGATCGCGCTCATGTCTGGTATCGCAGGGGGCGCCGACGTGATTCTCATCCCCGAGATTCCATACGACGTCGATCGTGTGATCGCGAAGATCGGAGCGCGTTCGTCCACCGACCACTCATTCAGCATCATCGTCGTTGCCGAGGGGGCCAAGCCGCTCGGCGGCACCGTCTCGAGGATCGGCGACGCGCAACAGAGCGCAACGCAACGAGACGAAGGCCCCGGGGTTCAACTCGCCCAGCTGCTCGAGGGGCGCATCGATCATGAGGTCCAGGCCACGGTCCTCGGTGCCCTGCAACGCGGCGGTTCACCCTCCTCTTTCGATCGGCTGCTCGGGACGCGTTTCGGCGTATACGCCGCTGAGCTTTGCTACCACGACAACACCGGCCAGGTCGTCGCCCTGCGAGGCCAAGAGGTGATCTCCTTCCCGTTGGAGGCCGCCGTCGCCAACCTCAAACGCGTTCCGCCCGACGGGGAGCTCGCCGGGGTGGCACGCGCCATTGGAATCGAGCTAGGGCAGGAGTGATATGTCTCGTACCGCCGCCGCGCTAATCATCGGAAACGAAATCCTGTCCGGCAAGATCGCCGACACGAACACGACGCTCCTCGCGCGCGCGTTGTTCGATCTCGCGATCGAGCTCCGTCGTGTGCTCGTATGTCCCGACGAAATCAGCACCATCAGCAAGGACTTGAGCGACCTGCGAGCCTCACACGACCTCGTCTTCACCAGCGGCGGGGTCGGCCCGACCCACGACGACGTCACCATCGATGGCGTTGCCGCATCTTTCGGGAGACCTGTCGTGCGCTCAGTCGCGGTCGAAAAGATGATCCGCCAGTACCACGGCGACCGCACCACCGAAGCACACTTGCGCATGGCCAACATGCCTCAGGGCGCTGAGATGATTCGCAGCTCCGACGCCCCTTGGCCCACCGTGGTCATCGAGAACGTGTTCGTCTTGCCCGGCGTACCCGAGATCTTCGAGCTCAAGCTCGCCGATCTTCACAAGCGCCTCGACGAAGGCTACGAGTTCCACTCTCAGGCGGTCTACACGCTGTGCGACGAAGGCGAGATAGCAAGCCTCCTCGAACGCATTGCAGAAGCGTTCCCCGGCGTCATGGTCGGCAGTTACGTCAAGTGGCAAGCAGAAGACTACCGAACCAAGCTAACCTTCGACGGTACCGACCCCGATGCGATAGCCAAAGCCGCCGACATGCTGGTCCACGAGCTAGACGCGAAATTGTTCGTCCGTCGCGAATAGTTCGCAAACCCTAGACCGCTCACTGCCACTTCAACTTTTGCTTGCTCGGATCGGTGATCACCTTGGCATCTTCAGGATCCGCGGGCTGCTCCGGTTGCTCTGGGGGTTCTGCGGCGCCGAACTCCTTCGCGGCCTCCTCCGGATACAGCCGCACGATGGTCCGGGTCTCTACACGGACGAGTTGGGGCCCCGTCGGAGTCTGGGATTTAATCCGCATCTGCGACGTCGCCTCCGCCTCGGAGAATGGCGTGAAGTGCTCGAGACGAACGACCGCGGAACCCATGATCGAGGCTTGATAGGCTTCGAGTCGGGCGTTTCCGAGCGATTGAGGCGAGGCGGTTTGTCGCGCGCTGATCTGCAGCTCGACCTGTTCCCCTTCCATCTTTTCGATGTGATACGTCACGACCTGCTCGACCCAGACCCCGGAGAACTGCACCTTACGCTCGACCTCCCAGCGGGCTCTCACACCGAGGGGCTGATCAGGAAACGGCACAGTCAGTAGCGCGCTGCGAATGTTGCCCAACATCGTGCGAAGGGTCGGCGGCACATCCTCCATCCCGCGGAACTCACCTCTGCGGATCCGACCTTGGATGTCCATCTCGCTCCAGCCTTGAACCTGCAGAAGTGGCGCTAGCATCGTTTCCATCCGCTCACGCTCGGCCGGGCTCATCTGGTCGGCCATCTCCGAGATTCGCACCTGTGTGATCTGTATGGGATGATGGATATACCCCTGAGGCGTCGGGCTCGCAGGACCCATCTTCACCTCGAGCTGCACCGGGGGAATCCCGCTCTGCCCGCCTTGGTCGCCGGCCTGCATCGCCCGGGCACGCGCTAGCTCTAGGTAGAGCACTTCGGTTTGGCCCGGCTCGACTCGATAGCGCAGCGGCACACGAGGGGTCATGCCGGGGTCCAAGACGCGCATAGTAGGGAGCACCCGTAGCGGGGGCCCGGGATCCACGACCTCCACCGTCTGAGGCTGATACTTCGACCGGCAAGAAGTAGTCGCCACCAACAGGCAGGCGAGCATCGCGATACGAACCATGGATCTACCTTTCACTCTTAGAAACTAGGCGCAGAACCGAGCGCCGTGCGGCCAACAACGGCTCGGTCTTTTCCGGCGACACCAACGCGATGTCAGCGGAGGAGCTCGATTCGAGGCTTGCCTCGAGCGCCATCGGAAGACTGAGATCAGCAAGGGCGTGCCCTTGAGCGTGCATCTCGTAGGCGCGCACGTGCATCTCCAGCTGCGGGTTGAGGTCTGCGACCTGCGAGGCCGCTTTCTGGTGCACCGTGATCGCAACCCGGAAACGACCGTCGACGCGGTCGGTGAGCTCATAGCGCGTCACCTGAGTAATGCGCGCGCTCCAAATCCGCAGAGGCCGTCGAACCTCCCATACCGCTCCGATGCCGACCGGCTCTCGCGGAAGCGGAATCGTGGCGATGGCCGATCGCACATTGCCGATCGTGATCGCCACACGTGGATGGATCCGTTCCTGGCCCTGCGCCCATGGTACATCCGCATCGACGACGATGCCCTGGTCGTTGAGATCGAAGCGACCACGCATGCCGCGCAGTGCTTCCACACCCTGCTCGACCTCCTCCATCTGACGCGCCGTCACACCCTCGGGAAGGACGGACTCGGCCTTGGAGATGCGCAGGACGTAGCGAGTCCCCTTGGGCAAGGGCACGGTCGGGCCGGCGTGAAGCCACAACTTGAAACCGGGCAACACCCCAAATGCGTTCCCCGAATCCTCGGTTTCTTCGATCGTGGCCTCCGTATCCCGGATATCGAGCAGCGTTCGCATGACCGTGTCGGGTGCAATCACGTACCGCAAGAGCTCGAGTGGCGCTTCGCCTGGGTCGACCAACGTGACGCTGAGCTCGGGAGGAGGAGGCGTCGTTTTCTTCTTCTTGCAGCCGATGGTAGCGAGCGCGGCAAGAAGACAGGCGCCCAGGATGATGTTCTTCATTTGTCGGCTAAGTCCCCTATACTCCGCTGTCTTCTAGAGAGGAATCACCCCTAGGGCAAGCATGGACCCAACGCAAAACGATAGCCCGGTTTGGGCCGATGTCCCGTGGTGGGCCCTCGCCCTGATATTTGCACCTGTCTATCTGTTAGCGATCCTCCTCGGATACGCCTTCTTCCTGACACCCAACAGCATTTCAGCGTTATGGCCCGCAAGCGGTGTCGCGGTGGCGAAGAGCTCAGTACCAACCGCCAATACCAAACGAGAAGGCGCCATAGTGGCTAGCTAAGTCGATCGCCGCTGTAACCTGCCATCGGTAGTCGTCCGGCCAAATGCCGAAGACATCCCATTTGAAGAGGCTAATATCGAACCCCAGCGTGCCGTGCACTCGAGGACTCGAGGCGGCGAACCGAGTCGGCTCCAAGTACGTGCCCCCACGAATTTTCATCCGAGTGGGCCAGACCTCCGTTTCGAAACCGATGCGCGGCGACACCGTGACCTTCTCCCCCGACCGTTGGACGGTCTGGAAGGCGAACGATTCCACGCCAACGCCATCGTCTACGCGGCCGCTGAACCAAAGGTCCGCCGTGAGCAGGTAGTATCGGCGCGGCCAGTCCCACCGATACCGCTTGCGGAGCATGTCCCATGCCACCTTCCGAATCCCTTTGCGCGACTGCTTGATGTTCGCGTACCTTCTGGCGTACTTCTGCCTGACCGCCTGAACGCAGAGATCCACGTCCGGACCTCCACGCGCCTTGACCGCGGCGATCTCTTCCTTCTCGGACTCTTCGGCCGAGCGCTTCCTGCGATCTAGGCGCTCGAACTCATCTTCGGCAAGCATCCGCGCACTGATCCACGGCGGGTTTGTAGGCCGCGGGCCAAACTGATACGAAAAACCGACGCTTCCGGTCGTTGGTATCGTGGTCACCTGCGGCAGATAAAAACCGCCCACGACGATGTCGCCGTCGGGGGTTTCCGGCACGTTGCCGCGCCGACGAAGACCGGTCGACATCTCCGGGAAAAGCGAGCCGCCGAGGCTCCACCTCTTGTGGTGAGGTCGGAACATCACGCCCAACTCGGCCCCGAGTCCGAGGGTGTCATACGCATCGCCGTCGCTGATGAACTGACTCGATGCGAAACTCCGCTGGCGGAGGATTCGCAGGCCAGCGCCGAGGATCACTTGTCCGTCGAGAAACCCGTAGCCGCCCTGCAGGTGAAAGGTGGTGAATCGCAGCCGCAGCGTTTCGTCCTGCATGGTGCTCGGGTTCCGAACGCTCAACCTGATGAGCTGCGCGTCGATCGTCAGGCCGATGCCCAAGTTCCACATCTGCCAGTACACCCCTGGAATCAAGAACACGAGGCCGTCCTGGGAGATGTTACCCGGGTTTTCGAGCACGCCTCCGCTGTTGTAAAAGTCCCCGCTCTCGAACGGATAGGTCACTCCAAACGCCAACCAGTAGTCGTACCAGTCGGGCCACTGCGGCCCGCGATAGGCCACCGCGGCAGGATTCTGAAGGCCGCCCTCCACACCTTGGGCAAGCGAGGTGGCTGCCCCAGAGAGTCCGACCACGCGAGAGGAGCTGATGACCACCCCGCGGGTGAGGTCGACCGAGTAGTTCGACGTGGTGATGGGACTGCCGTCGGGACCGAGCTGGCTCGCGGCCGGCGCGGGCGCCCAGAGAAGCGTCAGCAGGGTGAGACTACCTACCCGAGCCGATACCCTGTTGCGTCGCGCCTTGGATCGCGCCCTGATCGTCCGCATTGAGGTTTTCCTTCTCGCGCTTGTCCTGCTCTATCTTGTCCTGCTCTTGCTCGGCTTCCTCGAGCCGCTCAGTCGCGGCATCGGCTTCCTCACGCGCCTCGATGGTCCGCTCCCTGGCCGCTTTGACGGCGGGGTCCACCTCGTCCTCCATGGCTTTCCGCTCGGCCGCTCGCTCCCTCTGCGTCTCTTCTTCGATCTCCTCTTCGCTCTTCTTCTCCTTCACGCGGGTCTTCACGACGTCTGCCGTTTGCCCGATATCACCGCCGATCGAGATGATGAAGATCCGTTCTTTGACGGGGACGCGAGTGAAGTTGGCATTGTCTGCGAACGCCTGCCCTCGTAAGTCGAGGCCGTTGCCCGTTCCCCTGCCGAAGAGCATGGACACGCCCGCGGACAACCCTTTTTGGTTCTTGTGACCGCCAACGGAGGCGCTGAAGCCAAATCGGTCGATCTGGGCAGGTTGGATGGCATCTGACGTCGTCGAGGCAACGTCCGGCGCGCTACTGTTGTCGGTGAGGAAACCGAAACGCGTGAA
>QMMB01000177.1 GCA_003647035.1 Deltaproteobacteria bacterium
CCCTCGGTCACCAAGACCCGTATCTCCGGATGGTCGATCGTGATCGTCTCCACGACGAGCTGCTCGTCCCCAACCAAGCTGAACAAGTCGATCCCAGCCGCGATCGACCGCACCAAGAGAAGCGTCGTTCCTTCGAACACACCCTTCCCAGTGATTTCGAGATCGACGATCTCAGCCGTCAACGTCGGGAATGTCGACAGCAAAGAGAGGTCAATGTTCTTGAAGTCAACCGTTGCATCGAGCCGCTCGTTGAGCTCGTCGCGCACGAGCTTGGCGACTCGCTCTTGCAAAACGAGGGGGACGATTACGAGGGCGGCGATCAGCACCCCGATCAATGCCGCCATCCCGATGAGCGCAACCTTGACGGGCTTTCTCACGGCTCCCTTCTAACACACTCGCATCGCTCAGCCGCAGGCATCAAGCCCCCCTCGGCCACCACCTCCAAGCGCCGTAACAAGTAGATCCAGTACTTCGGCAGAGTTTTTCATTGCAAACCAGCGCCCGCGGTATGCTCGACGCATCCGCACCGCAACCACCACGACGATGACGCGAAGCCTCACATGCTTCGTGACGATCAGCGTCACGCTTCTCGCTACGTGGTCCGTGGGCGCAAGTGCGCAGACCAGTGAAGAAGACACCGCCGGCACCGTGAGCGCACAGGTCGAAGAGGAACCGTCCGTCAGCGTCGAGCCGACTCCGGTTGCGACATCCCCCGAAGCTGCGTCACCCCCCGAAGGACAGCGGGCGAGACGTCGAGGAGAGGTGTTCTCGGATCTCTACGTCGGCGCGGCGGTCACGAAGGACTCCCCTTACAAGGTCGACGGCATCACCCAAGACCCAGGCGTCCTGTGCGGAGCTCAATGCGGAACCGCGAAGTCACCGGTCGGCGGACTCAGGATTGGGTATTTCTTCGAGCGTTTTGCGTGGCTCGGCGTTGCGGGGGACATCTCCTACTTCATCCAAGCGTGGGGAATTCAGAGCGCCTACGAGATCACCACGATTCCGATTTCCGCGCTCGTGATGTTTCGTGCGCCGCTGATCAAAAGCCCGGAATACCCGAACGGCCGTGCCCAACCGTATCTCGCCGTCGGCCCGTCCTTATTCATCTCGACGGCAGAGCTCGCCTCGGGCTGGGCCTTCCTCGGCACCGGGCACGTCCATAGCGACACCTCGGTCGACCCCGGCCTCGATGCGCGCTTCGGGATGAGGCTCATTGCTTCCGACTGGATTTCGGTTGTCCTCGAATACCGCCTGACCTTCGTGAGCCCCACGTGGCAGGTCGAGGGTCACAGAGTGGAGACCCAACTCCGGACGAATCACTTCGTCATCGGGCTCGGCATCCACTACTGAGTAGGATCAAACGCGTCGGCGATTGCATCCGCATAGGCGCCGTGGCCCGGGACGTTCGGATGGAGCGCGCCATTCTTGTCGCCCTGAATCTGGAAGGTGTTCTGCAGACGCACCAACCAGGGTTCGGCGGCGCAGTAGCCGTGGCCTTCGAAACGCGAGTCCACGCCTTCCACGAACCGCCAACCATGTTCGTCGGCAGCGGCCCGCATCGCCGCGCGCAGTTGAGTCAACACGTGGTCGCTGGCCCATTGCATCTCCGTTTGCGTAACCCCGGGGAGCTCTTGCAGGGCGATGCGCAGGCCCTCCGAAAAACCGGGAAGCTCCGTCGGCCATGCACAGGTTTGGCCGTGTTCGTCGCGGGTCACGTCGGGGATCTCGGTCAGAAAAACGCGCCTCGGATCCATGCCAAGAGAGCCCACGATCTTTTGGGCGAGCTCGAGATAGTTGTTCGGCAGGTCGTCGAGACCGTCTTGCTCGATGTCCTCCCCGTCCACATCCTCGGTCTTTGAATGCACTTCGAAGATGGTCCGTGCATCGAGTGACTCGGCATCAGACTCGCTACCTATGTAGGCCTCACACTCGTCTGAAAAGGACCCCGCGAGACTGCAGATGAGAGACGCCGCGCCGCCGAGTAGCGGGTCGGGCATCGGATTGTCCTCATGACAGACCTCACCCAGGATGCAGGCCTCGAGCACGTTTGCGAAGTTGATGTCGTTGCCGCCGATCGACACGAAGAGCGCATCGATCTCGTGTCCATCGGCGAGCTCCGCAACCCGATCGATCTGCGGCGGAAACGGGTCGCCATCCTCTTCGATGCCGAGATATGGCTCGAGCAGGGCGCGGTGTATCCGGCCTCCCGAGCAGGCCAAGTGCACGAAGGTCACGGAGGTGTGCGGATCCGCGTCTTCGATCTGCTGGGCCGCGCGCACCTGCCCTGAGTGTGCGGACCGATGACAGCGCCGGTGCTGCCACTGCACACCCCCCTCGCCCGACGCGTCCACGTCGGGGTTGCCTTCTCCGGATCCGTACGAGTCTCCTACGCCGAAGATGAGGAGATCCCGCACGACGATGTTTGCAGTGTGCAATTCCTCGTCGCCGTTACTGTCCTCGACCACGAGCGAGACCGAATAGGTCCCCTCTTCAAGGAACTCGTATTCGAAGGCGTCACACACCGTCTCCACTCCAGCGCTTTCGCCGTCGATCCGCCAGCTGTATTTAACGGGCAACCCAGTCGACGCGCACGCATTCAGCCGTACCAGCCACGAGTCCGGATGCAGGGGGCCATCGGCGTAGACCTCGTACTCCCCCTGGTCCGCGGACGCTTGGAGCTCAGGAACTTTGAAGCGGGCTGGAACCACGTAGTCGAAAGAGGCAGCTAGACCCGGCTCTCCGTTGCAGCCCCCCGAGAGGACTGCCAGGACGCCGACGATGACTGCCCCCAAAATCCATCGAGTGCGCATTAGGCGAGTCCTCTCCTAAGTCGACTCGGCTCCGACCGGGGAGGGCGTCGCAAGGATTCGTTTTTGTGACACCTTGATTCGCGCAGGCCGGGTCGATTCGATGAACTCGGTAAGCGACTCCACGAACCGCTCCGGAGCCTCGCAGTGCGGATAGTGCCCTACGCCTGCAATAATCTCGAGCCAACTCCCCTGGATCGCCGCGTGCGCTGCATGCGCATGCTCGACCGGAATGACTGGATCCTCCGCCCCCCAAACGATGAGCGTGGGCATCCCCGCGGCCAGGTGGAGCTTGTCGTGTGCGCTCACCGATTGACCACCCCGGTCGATGACTGTCCGCAGCGTGCGTAGGAACGCGCGACGCCCCTCGACGGTCCCGAGCGAAGTGTAGCTTCGCCAGAGCTCCGGAATGACAGTCGCGCTCTCGAGCTTCTTGCGGAGCAGGAAACGACCGATGATTTCGACGATGCGCCGGACGGGCGGTGCACAGGCCACGAGCAGGATGGCTTCCGACCCGGGCAGCGTCAGCATTCGAAGGAGCGGGTTGACTTCGGTGCCGAGCCCGCCCGCATTGACGAGCACCAGCCGCTCACAGCGCTCGGGGTATTGATACGCGAACTGCAGCGCGATCCCGCCGCCGTACGATTGCCCGACGACCGTGGCGCGTTTGTATCCCAAGGCCACGATCAAATCGCGCAGCGTGGAAGCCATGGCGCCAAGCGAGTAGTCGCCTTTGGTCTTCTCCGATTCGCCGTGGCCCAACAGGTCCGGCGCCAGCACGGTGAAGCGCTCGCTCAACCCCGGCATGACCTGCTTCCACGTCGTTGCGCTGCCAGCCATGCCGTGAATCAGCAGCACCAGGGGCCCTTTGCCTCCGATTCGATACTTCAGGCGCTTGCCATGAATCGTGAGCTCTTGCTGTTCCATCGCAGTTAGATCCCTAGCACAGTATTGACCTGGGTTCAGTTCGACGACAGCGCCGCCATGAGCGATGGCAGCAACGTGCGTTGGAGGTTGAGGGTCGGCCGGTAATGCATGACGAGCCCGCCGAGCGTCGCGAATACGCGGCCGATCATCACAAAGTGATCTGGAATGTGCACGACCGGGTCCTTCTCGACCGCCTTGAGAAGCCGAATCCATTCGTCGACCATCTCCGCGCTCGAAACGCCCTGCTCGAGGACACTCCCTTCCGCGCGCAGCTTGTCGAGCATCAGGTCCGCAAACCACAACAAGGTGTCGGGCCGCCCGCTTTGTGTCCGGAAACCAAGCTCCCCAAGGACGCGGCTCACGCCCTTCGTGTCTTGCACGAAGAACGCCTGGAGCAGGTGCGCATAGGCACGTCGGACGTCGGCGTCGATGATTTTTGTGCATCCGAAATCGAGGATTACCAAGGTGTTGTTGGGCTCGACGAGGAGATTGCCTGGGTGCGGATCGGCTTGGAATCGCCCGAGCTCTAGCATCTGACGCGCGTAAGCTTCGAACAACTTGCTCAGCAGACGCGAGAGCTCGACATGTGCGCTCTCGTCCCCTGCGTCGCGAGCTTCGGCCAGTCGGTCGAGGACTGAAGTGATCTTTTCGCCGTCGATGAACTCGGTCACGAGCACACGCTTACTTTGATGTGAGCCGACGGGCTTAGGCGCGCGGACTCCCTGTAAAGTGGCGAGATAGTCGCCGACTGCGGAGGTGTGTGCTCGCTCCGCGTCGTAGTCGACTTCCTCGCTGATGGTCGTCCGGACTTCTTTGACGATGGTGTCGTAGTCTGCCGGTGGAAGTGACGTCTTCATCGCTTCGAGGAACGACGCCAAGATCTGCATGTCGAGCTGAATGACGGCATCGATCAAAGGGCGCTGCACCTTGACCGCGACGACGGTTTCGTCGTTCAGAACGGCACGGTGCACCTGACCGATGCTGGCCGATGCGATCGGTGCTCTTTCGAAATCACGAAAAGCCTCGTCGAGGGACAGTCCAACCTCTTCCTCGAGGATCGCAATGATCCGCTGCTCATCTTCGGCGGGGACATCGTCTTGCAGGATGGAGAGCGCCTCGATCCACACCACCGGCAGCACGTCCGGGCGCGAGGAGAGCAACTGGCCTACTTTCAAAAAGCCACCGCCGTGTGAAATGCACACGTCGGTGAAACGCTGCGCATTCTTCGCGTGCAGTCGCTCGAGCGTTGCCGCCGCGCGGGCCCGGCTTACAAACGCCGCTCCGGTCAAATGCAGGCGGTAGCTGGCGGCGATCTTGGTGAGCACCCAGCCGATGCTGACGAGCCGTGCCGTCTGCTGCTGCCAACTCCGCAGAGCGCTTTGCGCATCCCGAAACCCACCGGCCCAATCCGTCCATTCCTCGCGGCTCACGCTGCAGGCTTCCACGGCCTCCCGCCGCAACCGCCAAACCGTCTCCTCTACGGCCCTCAGCACAGCATCGATCGCGGCCAACCAATGCCGCAGAGACGAGTCCGCCTCAGATATATGATTTTCTTGGGGTTTTAGCCGAACTGCCGAGCTCTGTGACACATCCATAAACCATATGTATCACAATGTGATTCATCAAGCCACATCTTCGTGCACAGGCAAGGCACGGGGACAACAACCGCTCCTCCCGATCCGCCCCTCGTTAAAAGCAAACGCGCCGCACGGTGGGTGGACCCGTGCGGCGCGCGAGGAGGAGGGTGACTATCCGTACTAGAAAAGGGTGACGACGTTGATGGTCTTGGTGGGGGTGTTGTCAGGGTCGCTTGCCACGCCCGCCGAATCGGTGACCACGAGGCGGACCTCGAAGTTCCCAAGCGGGAAATCGAACACGAGCGTCGGGACCGTCGTGTTGAATACGGCGACGACGCCTGCTTCGTCACGGATGGTCCATCGGTACGTGAGCAGCGACACGGGGTCGTGGTCATCGCTCACGTACGCGGTGATGCGCACCCGCCGGCAGAGGTCTTGATGATCGACCCGGCCGTCCCGAGAGATGTCGACAGGGCACGACTCGGTGAAGAGCCCGCTGCTGCTGTCGTAATCGTGCGTGGTCAGTGGCTCCACTACCATGGCGTCGACGCTTGGGCCGGCGTTGGAGGGAGCCGCTTGAATCGTCAGCGTGACCTGGTCCTGAGCGCGTTCCCCTTCGGTGTCGTAGGCGGTTGCGACCAGGGTGTATCGGCCCGCCGCGAGATGATCCCGGGGGATCGTCGCTTCTGGGCCTGTTGCGGTCCAGCCTGTGGGGAGGCTGAGGCTGTTGAAGAGCTGCCAGTAGACCTCGTCCAGATTGCCGTTGGCGTCGCCCACACGTGCCCTCACCCAGATCGTGGCGCCCGCGTCGAGCCTGGCCCCGCCGATGGGTGCGGTGATCTCCACCGTGGGCGCGTCGTTCCCGACGGAGATCTCCACGGTGTCGCTCACGGTGAACCGTCCGTCCGTAGCGGTGCAGGTGATCTGGTGCACACCCTCACGCAGCCGGGTGACGGCCGTGCTGGAGGACTCGGCACCGATCGCTCCGTCGACGTCGCTACTCCACGTGATCGTGACGTCGTCCATGCCGTCGTCGTCATCCACCTCGCAGCCGAGCGGGATGCTCTGACCGAGCGAGAAGCGCCGGCCGCCGGTCGGGGACTCGATGTCAGCGAACGGGACGCCGCCACCGAGAGCACGTTTGGCTGCCCCGAAGGCGTTGACCCAGCGATTGACCGAGCCGAACGGCCCCTTGGTGTGCGCGGTGTCACGCATCACTTCCCAGATCTCGTCTCTGCCGAGGCGTGGGTTCGCTGCTTTGATCAGCGCGGCCACTCCGGCGGCGAACGGCGAGGAGTATGAAGTCCCTTGGACCCAATCCGCTTGCGTCGAGGGTGGGGTGACCCCTCCGCCGCGCGCGGGCGTATCGTGTACCCACATGCCGAAGGGCGCGTAGATGTCGACCGACCCGTCGTCGCTGGGCCGCTCGCTGCCCCAGCCGCTGCTGCCGGCACGACTGCCGCGATCGTTTGCGAGGCCGCCGACGCACACGACACCCGGCATTTCGCA
>QMMB01000178.1 GCA_003647035.1 Deltaproteobacteria bacterium
CAGTACCAAGCTTCCCTCGTCACACCAGACGGTGTCGAAGGTGTAGCCTTCCGGCTTTTCGGTGAGGTCCGCCATCAGGAACCAGCGCCAGGGGTAGTCCCCGTAGTCGCGGTAGTGACCGGTCAGGGTACCCGCAAAAAACTGGCGACCTGCATACTTGGTTTCCGCGATCTGTGCGCCGCCGTCACATTCGGCCCGCTTGCCTGCATGGTCGGCGGACACCCCGTCTCTATGAGCGGAGGTCTCAGTCATCGTCACTAAGGAACCCGTCGAACACATCCAGGGCTTCTTCCACGATGTCCGACAGGATTTGACGAGCGGGTTTCATTTCCGTGACGTAGCCAATCCCCTGGCCTGCCGCCTCGGTCATCAGGTCCTTGCGCTGATAGTCCAAGGAGCCCTGGATATAGTCTGACGACAGCATCATCTGCAGCGGCGGTTTCAACACTTCCGGCGCTTCCTCGCTCCGCCATTCGTTGTGCCAGGGGCAGCGGGTGGTGCGCATGGTGTAACCGGAAATGGCGTTCGAATAGACGGTGTCTTCCGCCGTGGCTTCCAGCAGGAGTTCCTTCAGGGGCAGGTTCAGATCGGATTCGCGTGAGGCCAGCCACAGGGAACCGGTCCACACGCCCGCTGCGCCGAGAGCGAGAGCCGCAGCCAGATGGCGACCCGTGGTCACTCCGCCTGCCGCCAGAACCGGTACACCTGCCGGGCGCGCGACATCGACCACCTGCGGAACAATCGAGAAGGTGCCGATGTTGCCGGTGTGGCCAGCGGCGTCGTAGCCCTGGGCGATGATCACGTCTGTCCCCGCATCGATCTGTTTCTTCGCCTGGCGGGCTTTGCCCACCAGCCCCCAGACCTGAATGCCCAACCCGTGGGCGCGGTCCAGCATGAAAGCGGGCGAGCCAAGGCCCGAGGCGATCACGGGCACTTTCTCGTCGAACAGGACCTCCAACTGAGCGAGCGCCCGTTTTTGGTCCAGACCACCCCAGGTATGCAGTTCGGGGGCCGTCTTTGGGGCTGGAACATCGTATTTCTTTTTGATCAACTGTTCGAAGTCACGGTGCTCCTGCGGGATCATGGCCAGCAGCTCTTCCACTGTTTTTTCTTCCGGAACAGAAGCGGGAAGCACGAGGTCGATACCAAAAGGTTTGCCCCCCACGCGGTCGCGAATCCATTTGACCTCCGCCGCGATTTGATCCGGCGTGTGCATGGCTTCACCCAGGACGGCAAAGCCGCCCGCATTGATCACGGCAACCGCAACGTCCTTGCAGTGCGTGAAGGCAACCACCGGGTATTCGATGCCGAGTTTGTCACATAGTTGGGTATGCAATGGGTCGCTCATCACTTCGAACGTAGCGCCGATTGAACAGGAAAAAACCATCAGAAAGGGGTTCTGACCTCGATGGCCTCATATGAAATTCTATCGGCCAGATTCGCTTTGCGGCGGGCGTCTGCTGCTGCTGAAAGTTCGACTAGTGTGCTATGCAAAACGGGGAAGACTGATGGAGCACAACATGATCTCGATCATGACAGCCTGCGGGGAGTGCGATGAAACCGGCACCTTTTGATTATTACTCGCCTGATACCCTCGAAGAGGCTGTTGCGCTTCTGGCAAAGCTCGAGAATGAGGATCTGGACGCCAAAATTCTGGCGGGCGGTCAGAGTTTGATGCCCATGCTCAGCCTTCGACTGGCGCGCCCCGACGCGCTGGTAGACCTGCGGAAGATAGGCGCCCTCGATTACATCCGAGAAGACGGAGACACGATCGCCATCGGGGCGATGACTTCGAAAAGCGCGGCAGAAGATAGTGACGTGATCCGGACGCGGCAGCCCTTGTTCCATGAAGCCACACTGCTCGTCGGGCATCGCCAGATTCGTAACCGGGGCACTGTCGGAGGGTCCTTTGCTCATGCGGAACCGACGGCCGAATATGGGGCCGCGGCAATGGTCCTCGGAATGGACATGAAGGTGGTCGGCCCGAATGGTGAGCGGATCGTTCCGGCGAAAGACTTCTACGTCACCTATCTGACCGCCGATATCGATTCGACGGAAATCCTGACCGAGGTTCGACTGCCCGTGTTGAAGAAGGGGACCGGGTGGTCCTTCCAGGAAATGTCCCGTCGGCAGGGGGATCACGCGCTAGCTGGTGCCGCGGTGACGCTGCGCCTCGTCGGCGGGGTGTGCAAGGACGTGTGCATCGCCGTTTTCGGTGTGAATGCCAGCCCGACCCGGCTTGCCGAGGCAGAAGCATTCATCACAGGGAAAGCTGCTACGGAAGACAACGCTCGCGAAGCGGGCCGGGTAGGGGCGGACGGCCTGGAAGAACCCATGAGCGACGTGCACGCCACGGCACAGTACCGCCGAGGCCTAATCGCCACACTTGTCGCCCGGTGCCTGGTTGAAGCCGCATCACGCGCATCCTGAAGTGATTATTCTGAGGGCTTTCGAGACATGACTACAAAACAAACAGTGAAGGTGACCGTCAATGGCATCGCCTACGAGCGGCAGGTAGAGCCGCGTCTGACCCTGGTCGATTTTCTGCGCCATGAGTTGCACTTGGGTGGAACTCATGTGGGGTGCGAGCACGGTGTGTGCGGCACCTGCAACATCTTGGTCGATGGAAAGGCCGTACGGTCCTGCCTGATGCTTGCGGTGCAGGTGGACGGGGAAAGCCTCACGACCGTGGAAGGCCTTAGGAATCGGGACACGGGAGACTTGCACCCCATCCAGCAGGCATTCGTCGATGAGCATGGCCTGCAGTGCGGCTTCTGCACGCCTGGTTTTCTGATGACCACGCTCGAGCTCCTGCGCGACAACCCGAATCCCAGCGAAGCAGACATCAAAGATGCTCTGGGCGGGAATCTGTGCCGGTGCACGGGGTACGAGGCCATCATGAAATCTGTTCGCCTGGCGGCCAAACGGGTTCAAGAAGGACAGGATATTGGGCTCACTCACACGGATTGAGGGCGGGAGAAACACGCAATGTCGATAGAAATTCCTGGGCTTCCCGAGGACATGCCGGGCGCAGAGCTCAAGTATGTGGGCAAAGACGTCAAGCGCATCGAGGACCCCGGTTTGGTGGCGGGTACGGTTGAGTTCATTGACAATCTAGACCTGCCCAACATGGCCCACTGCGCCATGCTGCGCAGTCCCCACCCCCATGCGCGCATCACGGGCTACGACACCAGCGCGGCGGAAGCTCTTCCTGGCGTGGTGGCAGTGATCACGGGTGAGGATGTGAAGCGCTGGGCCAACCCGGTGACGACCGCGCCCGAAGGGTGGGGCAGCTACTGCCTGGCCGTGGATAAGGTCCGCTTCGTCGGCGAGCCGGTGGTCGCGGTGGCGGCGGAGAGTCGATACATTGCCGAAGACGCACTCGAGTTGGTCAACGTAGAGTACGAGCTGTTGCCGGTGGCGGCCACCGCGGAAGAGGCCATCAAGGAAGGCGCTCCCCGGCTTTTCGAAGAGAACGAAAGCAACGTCATCCTCTCCAAGACGTACGACTGGGGCGATGTCGATCAGGTTTTCGCCGACGCCGATCACGTGGTTTCGGAAACCTTCTTCTGGAACCGGGTCGGGGCCAATCCGATGGAGACCTTCGGCTGCGTCTCTACGTGGGATACGGTCAACAACAGCCTGACGATTCACGGGTCCTTTCAGACGCCGGGGTTCATGGCGCTCGGGCGAGCCTTCTCGCTGAACCTCCCCACGAACAAGGTCAAGGTGGTCAGCCATCCGCACGGCGGCAGCTTTGGCGGCAAAGGCGGGCCTCGCGGTTCGGAGATCTCGTCCCTTCTGTCCCGCAAGGCGGGTGGTCGTGCGGTGAAGTACATTGAGGACCGGGTCGAGTATCTTCTGGCGGGCGCCGGGCAGTCCTGGGATCGATACTACGACGCCTCGCTGGCGCTGAAGGCGGACGGCACGGTGACAGGCTTCAAGGTGAAGCTGCTCGATGATCAGGGCGCCGGAGCCGAAGGGTACGGGACCATCTCGATCGCCAAGCCCATCGCGGCCTTTACCGGTTGTTATCGAATCGAAGCGGCCCGCTACGACTTGAACGTGGTGGCGACCAATCGAGCTCCCACCTATCCGTACCGGGGGTACGGCCCCCCGCCGCACAACTACGTGCTCGAATCGCTGATGGACATCGCCGCGCAAAAGCTCGGTCTGGACGTCGCGGAAATCCGACGCCGCAACTACATTCCGCCCGAGGCCTTTCCGTACACCATCCCAAGCGGCAACGAGTACGACAGCGGCCAGTATGAAGTCACCTTGGACGCCGCTCTGGAGCTCGCGGACTACGAGGCCCTCCGGGAAGAACAAGCCCGGGCGCGCGAAGAGGGCCGTCTACTGGGGATCGGCGTGTGCAGCGTCGTCGAGCCAGGCGTCTTCGACTGGAATGCCTATACGACCGTCGGGATCCAAGGCGTTGGGGTGCCCGAGGGTGCGAAGGTCAGTGTCGACATCATGGGCCAGATCACCGTGACGGTGGGCTTCAGTCTGGAGGGGCAGGGGCAGTACACCCTCGCGGCCCAGCTGGTCGCAGACTTCTTCGGGGTAGACATGGCCGGCGTGCGCGTTGCGTACGCCGCTACGGATGTGGCGCCGCCGCATTTCGGTCCCGGAGGCAGTCGTCTCGGCGTTTCCATCACCGGCGCCGTTCTGGGCGCGTGCCGGAAAATCGAGGAAAAGTTCAAGCTGGTGACCGCTCGGCTGATGCAGTGCGAGCCCGCCGCGCTCGAGCTGGCTGACGGGTTTGTCCGGATCAAAGGCGTGCCCGGAGCCGAAATGCATATCGCGCAGGTGGCGGGAACCATGCTGGCGCGCAGTGACCTGTTGCCACCGGGGATGGAGCAGTCGCCCGAGGCTACTTACGTCTGGACCGCACCGGGTCGAACGGAGCCGGATGAGCAGGGCCGGTGCAAGAGCTATCTCACCGCCGCCAATGCGTGTCATGTGGTGATGGTGGAGATCGATCCCGGCACCGGAAGAACCGACATCCTCAAGTATTGCGTTGCCGATGATTGCGGCACACGCCTCAATCCAGCGACGGTGGAAGGCCAGCTAATGGGGGGCATCGCCCAAGGCATCGGCGCGGCGCTGTTCGAAGAGTACGTCTACACGGACGATGGACAGCCCAAGGTGTCCACCTTTGCCGAGTACCTCGTGCCGACCATTCACGAGGTCCCAAAGACGGACAAAGCCGTCATCGTGACACCCTCTCCCTTCACTCCCCTCGGCGCCAAGGGATGCGGCGAGGGCGCCATCCACACCACGCCCGCGGTGATCATGTGTGCGATCAACGACGCCCTTCTCCCGCTGGGCGTACAGGCCCGTGCGACACCCGCGTCGCCGAACCGCGTCTGGGACTTGCTTCAACAGGCCAAGTAGAGAGCCCTACTTCCCCGTGTAAACCGGCTTGCGCTTTTCAGCGAAGGCGCGCGGGCCCTCCTTCGCGTCTTCAGAGCGGAAGACACGGTCGGCCATGGTTTTCTCGAGCACAAAACCGGGTTCGTTATTCAGTGAACGCACCATGATCTCCTTGGCGGTGCGCACCGCGAGCGGGCCGTTCTGGCAGATGCGCTCGGCGAGCGCCATCGCTTCGGGGAGCACCTGGTCGGCCGGAACGATCTTGTTCACCAGGCCGATCTGGTAGGCGCGCTCGGCTGTGATGTTGTCGCCCGCCAGCACCATTTCCATAGCCACGGCCCAGGGAATTTGCTGTGGCAAGCGGATGTGCGTGCCGCCCGCCGGAACCACGCCCCATTTTACTTCTCCGAGCCCGAAGATGGCTTTGTCGGAGGCAATGCGCATGTCCGTGCCCTGCAGGAACTCCAGGCCACCGGCAATACACAAGCCGTTCACAGCGGCGATGATGGGCTTGTAGATGTGATAGAAGGGACGCTTGGCCGGGTCTTCGTACCCCATCATGTCCCCTTCCGCGATCGCGGGGAGGGCGTCTTTCAGATCCATGCCCGCGCAAAAAGCCTTGTCGCCCGCCCCGGTCATGACGGCGACCCACAGGTCGGGGTCTTCATTGAAATCGTCAAAGGCGGCGTCCATGGCCTTCAGCATTTCGCCGGTGAAGGCATTCAGCGCCTTGGGACGGTTGATGGTCATGAGGGCGATGCGGCCCTTTTTCTCGTAGGTAAATGTCTCCGGCAGTTCCAGCGTCATGAGAATGCTTCCCTTTGTGGTGTCTGTTCAGCCCCGTCGCTTGAAGCGCGGCAAGGTGATGTCTTCCGTCACAGCGTCATAGGTCAGTTCAAGCGGCATGCCGATTTCTAGCTCGTCGGGCGTGCAGTCCACCACGGTGCTGAGCAGCCTAACCCCTTCTTCCATTTCGACCACGACGTCCGCATACGGAGCGTCGCGAGAGAACGCAGGGTGTAGGGCGCGGTTCACCACCACCCAGGTGTACACCGTGCCCCGGCCCGTGGAGCGTACCCACTGCCACTCGAAGCTGTTGCACTCGGGGCACATCTCCCGGGGAACATGGCGAAAGGCATCACAGGACGTGCACTTCTGGAAATGCAGGTCCTCTTTTTGGCACCGGCCATAGAACTCGCGGACCAGTCCTTCCATGACGGGAAGAGGCTTCGTGTACTCCGTCATCCTGTCCTCCTACCGCCGAAGGATGGCGATGCTGCCATCTCCAAAGTCACCCCAGCCCGTGACGACGCCGAGCTCGGCATCTTTCACCTGCCGCTCACCTGCTTCGCCGCGCAACTGGCGTACGGCTTCGACCACATGGGAAATGCCCAGCACGTGCGCTTCCGACAAGAGCCCGCCGTGGGTGTTCACCGGCAA
>QMMB01000179.1 GCA_003647035.1 Deltaproteobacteria bacterium
CTCGATCGTGGACGGCGTGCTCGTTGCAGGCCCCTTCGACGTGAGCCTCAAGTTCAACATCCAGATTGTCGACGCGGACATGCTGTTAACCGGCAACTGGATTCGCCTCACCCTGGGCGACGGCACCGCCAGCGGAATCCTCTCGGGCCACTGGTCGGCCGCCCAAATCGACGAAATCATCGGCACGCCCACCACACAGAACGGCAACGCCGCCGGTTTTGACTACACCGAGTTCTCGGCAGCGATGGAGGCGGCGGACGCCGACTACGACGAAGAGTCGGGAGAATGCACTTCCTTTACGACCATCTTCCGCCTCGAAGCGGTAAGCGCATTCCTGACGGACTAAGGAGCGGGTAGAACACCATGATGCACTACAAACGAGGAAGTAGCATCGCCGCCTTGCTCGCCGTGGTTGCGGTGGCTTGCGGGGGGAGCGACACCTCCGGGGGCGCTCCCGCCACGGAAGGGGGACCGGTCGCGTTGCGCCGCTTGACCTCCCAGCAATACACCCAAAGCATTCACGACGTACTCGGCAACGACATCGTCGTACCGAGTCGAATCGAACCCGACGCGCGCCTCGAGGGCTTGCTGGGAGTCGGCGCTTCGTTCGTCAGCGTGACCCCGTCGGGTTTCGAGAAATATGAAGCCGCGGCCACAGCAATCGCCGAGCAAGCGCTTGGCTCCGAGCTTCGGGGCTCCAACCTTTCATGCGAGCCCTCTTCAGCAGGTGGAGCCGACGACAGCTGCGCCAGGGAGTTCATCGCCACCATCGGACGTCGCCTCTTTCGGCGCACGCTAGCCGAAGACGAGATCGCGATCCGGGTAGCAATTGCCGAGAGCTCAGCCACCGAGCTTGGCGATTTCTACGCCGGCCTGGAGATGGCGCTCACAAGCCTGCTCGTGTCGCCCAACTTTCTGTTCCGCGTCGAAGAGATCGAGCCTGACCCGGCAGACGGGTCGCGCCTTCGACTGACGAGCACTTCGGTCGCGACACGTCTGAGCTACCTGATTTGGAATAGCACGCCGGACGACGAGCTCTTGGACGTTGCCGAAAGCGGAGACCTGCTGAGCGCCGGAACCCTAACCGCTCAAGCAGCGCGCTTGCTCGATTCGCCCAAGGCGGAGGCGGGCATTCGCGCATTCTTCAGCGATTTGCTCACGTTTCGCCGCATCGACGAAGGGCTGGTGCGCAAAAGCCCGACGCAGTTCCCCGCGTTCACACTAACGTTGGCGGGCGATGCCAAAGAGCAGACACTGCGGACAATCGTCGACCACCTCGTCACCAACGAGCTCGACCTGCGGGAGCTGTATACGACGCGGCGCACGTTCCTGACGCCCTCCCTTGGCTCTGTCTACGCCGTGCCGTTCGGCGGCGGAGCGTGGGGTCCGTATGAGTTCGCCGAAGACGGCCCACGAGCCGGGCTTCTTTCTCATGTGAGCCTGATGTCGATCACCGCCCATCCGGGACGAAGCTCGGCCACGCTGCGCGGCAAGTTCGTGCGCGAGGTCTTGCTTTGCCAAGACATTCCCGACCCTCCGGCCAACGTGGACTTCTCGATCGTAGAGAACACGAGCGGCGAGCTCCGAACCGCGCGCGAGCGCCTCGGTGAACACGTCACCAACGATGCTTGCGCCGGGTGCCACACGCTGATGGACCCTATCGGCCTCGCCTTCGAGAACTTCGACGCGATCGGAGCCTATCGAACGCAAGAGAACGGCGCTGATATCGACGCTTCGGGCAACCTCGACGGACAACGCTACGACGACGCCATTGGGATGGGGCAGGCGCTCCGCGACCACGAATCACTCGGACCTTGCATGACCAGAAATCTCTACCGCTACGCAGTCGGACGCAATCCCGTCCCTGGCGAGCAAGTCCTACTCACCTTCCTCGATGAGCGCTTCGCCGACTCCGGGTACCGGTGGGTCTCGTTGATCGACGCCCTCGTGCTGAGCGATGGCTTTCTCACCGCTTCAGGTCAGCGCGAAGCAGAGGAGGCGGCGCAGTGACAAAGCGAATCAACAGGCGGACGATCCTTCGCGGTGCGGTCGCGGGCGGTGCGGTGGGCATGGGCCTTCCGTTGCTCGATTGCTTCTTGAACGAGAACGGCACCGCGCTCGCACAGGGCGGCGCTATCCCCGTACGTTTTGGCACCTGGTTCTGGGGCTGCGGCATGAACCCGGCCCGCTGGGCGCCGCCAACCGAAGGCCTCGGGTACGAGCTCTCCCCGGAGCTCCAAGCACTCGAGCGGACCCTGAGCAGCGGCGGTAAGGTGCGAGATCACGTCAGCGTCTTTAGCGGCTTCGATGTCAAGCTCGATGGCAACCCCAACTTCCCGCACGGCAGCGGTCCCGCGTCCAATCTGACCGGGCTCTTCGCCCCCGCCGATGGGGACTTCGGCGCGCCATCGATCGACGTATTGATCGCCCGCGAAATCGGCGGCTTCACACGGTTTCGTTCGCTCCAGATGTCTGCAACCGGAAACCGCAACCACACGTACAGCCGGGAATCTGCAACCATCCGCAACGCGAGCGAGATTTCGCCGATGGAGGTCTACGCGCGCATCTTCGGTCCCGATTTTGCGGATCCGGCGGCGGGCGAATTCGTGCCCAACCCCCGTTGGACACTTCGACAGAGCGTTCTGTCTGCCGTCAAGGAAGACCGCGACAAGTTGATGAGCCGCGTGGGCACCCACGACCAACAGCGCCTCGACCAGTACTTCACCTCGGTACGCCAGCTCGAGCAGATGCTCGACGTCTTGTTGTCAGGCCCGCCCGATCTGCCGTCCTGTCGTCGCGCAGACGACCCGGGCCCCGACATCTTAGAGGGCGAAGTCTTCCAAAACGACCTCGAGTCGGTCAACCAGCGACACCGGGCGCTAGCGGACCTGCTCACATTCGCGCTTGCCTGTGATCAGACCCGTGTCTTCAACATGATCTTCTCGTCTGGGATTTCGGAGCTCACCGTCCCCGGGTTGGACACCACGCACCATCAGCTAACGCACGATGAGTCGATCGACGCCGAGCTCGGCTACCAGCCGCAAGCCACGCAATTTGTGTTTGCCTCGATGGAGGCCTGGGCGGACTTCGTCGAACGGCTCGCCTCCGTCCCCGAGGGCGACGGCACGATGCTCGACAACTGTTTGGTGTTTGCGAACTCCGACCTTTCGTACGCAAAGCCTCACGATGTGAGAGGCCTGCCGACGATGATCGCCGGCCGTGCAGGCGGACGCATCACACCGGGCTGGCATGTTCGAGGCAACACCGACCCCGTCACCCGCGTCGGACTGACAGTGCAGCAGGCGATGGGCTTACCCATCGACGCTTGGGGCGAGAACTCACTTCAAACGTCTCTGCCGGTCAGCGAGATCTTGGTCTAGGAGCACACTAGTTGTGCGCCACGTCGTCAGTGGTATGAGAGCCGTCACTCATGGCCGACGCGCTCGACAAATGTTTCTCTGAGGCGAAGATCAACAGACTCACCCTTCGCAACCGGCTCATCAAGGCCGCAACCTTCGAAGGAAAGTCTCCGGGAGGGGTCCCGAGCGACGCGCTGATCAGCTTTCACGAGCGCATCGGCCAAGGCGGCATCGGCATGACGACCATCGCGTACTGCGCGGCGGAGGCCGACGGACGCATCCACGAGCACATGATGTACATGCACGAGGGGATTCGGCCCGATCTCGAGCGGTTCGTCCGCACCGTGCAAGCCACGGGCGCCAAGGTCGCCGGGCAGCTCGGCCACTGCGGGGCCTTCACCAAGAATCTCGAGTTCACTGGCAAACGGCCGCTCGGTCCCTCGAAGGGAACGAACGCATTGGGTCTCACGTACGGCCTCTCCCGAATCGCCGAAATGACCAAACCGCAAATCCGCGAACGCGTCGAAATCATGGGCCGCGCTGCGGGGTTCATGAAATCCGTCGGATTCGACGCCGTCGAAATCCACTTCGGCCACGGGTACGGCATCAGTCAGTTCATCAGCCCCAAAACCAACAAGCGCAAAGACGAATACGGCGGCAGCCTCGAGAACCGAATGCGGTTCGCGCTCGAGGTCCTGGCCGAAGTTCGCAAGAGCGTCGGCGACGATTACCCACTGCTTGGTAAAATCAGCATGACCGACGGTGTGCCCGGCGGGGTCACGTACGACGACTCGGTCGAGATCGCCGCCATGCTCGAAGCCGGTGGCCTCGACGTGATCATCTGCAGCGGCGGCACCAGCAGCATGACCCCCATGCTTTTATCTCGGGGGGACAGCATGGTGCCCGGGCTCATCAAGCACGAAAAAAGCCGCCTCATGAAGATCGGCATTCGCCTCGCCGCACCCTTCATGTTCAAAGACTACCCCTACGAGGAAACCTACTTCCTGGAGCAGGCGCAACGAATCCGGGATCGTGTGCAATGCGGCGTTTGCTACATCGGCGGGGTTTGCACCAACGACAGCATCCGAACGGTCATGGGTGCGGGGTTCGATTTCATTCAGCTCGGGCGAGCCCTGATTTTCGATCCCGATTTCCCCGAACATGCGCGCAATCGCCCAACGTATAAGAACGGCTGCAACCACTGCAACCAGTGCGCGACCCTGATCGAGGCTCCGGGCGGCATCTACTGCGTCGAGCGACCAGCCAACTTTTCGTGAGATAGGCGCATGGGCAAGCAGTGATAGGGACGCTCTCATGAATGACCGGCTGCGCAAGCTCACGACGATCCCGTATACGATTCGGGGAATCGAGCTCGACGCGACGGGCTCGGTGTCTCCCGGCTGGTTCTCGCGCCTTCTCGAGCACACGCGCTGGCAGGTCTTCGCCATGGACGACTATGCCTTGCGAGGCCTCATGGACGGAGGCGTGGCCCGCGCGGGGACGTTCGAGTACGGGAAGCCCCTCACCTACCGGGACGAAATCGAAATCGAAACCTGGGTCGCCCGCGTCGGCCGTACCAGCTTCGACTTCGGTCACCGAGTGGTCCGCGTTGGCGATGGGGCGATCGCTGCACGAGCTCGGATGACCGTCGTCAACCTGGGACCCGAGGGGCCCGCCCCCATCGACCCGGTAGTCGCCACTTTCGTGCTCGACGAGCCTGCCCCGCCAGCCCGGCCATGGCCCGAGGGCGATCGCCCGCGATCGTGGAAGCGGCAGTGGGTCGTCCGCCCGAGCGACCAGGACAGCTTTCAGCATGTGAATCAGGCACGCTACGTGGACTACATCGACGATACGCGTTGGTTTGCCGCGCAAGCCCGGGACCGCTCGGGCGTAGAAGGCCGGTTGGCAGGCCTATCGGTAGAGTATCGCCGAGAAACGCATGCCGGGGAGACCGTTCAAATGGAGACCTGGGTCACCGGCGATCGCACCCGCGCCTATGAGCTCACCCGGCAACCTAGCGGCGAGGTTCTCGCGCGAGGCCAGGTTCTTCAGGCAGACCCCTAAAGAAAGTCGCGCCCGCGAGCCATCGGCGTTATCCTCGGACGCGATGTTTCCCTCGCCGGGTGGCGCGCATCCCCCGCCAGAAGAGCTCTTCGCCGGGCGGTATACGGTCGACGGCGCACTGCCGTGGGGCGGGCTGGTGTCCTACTACCGCGCGTCGTCGGAGGGCACGCCGCTCATCCTATGCGTGATGCCGATGGACGTGAGTCAATCGATCAGCGCCGAGGCGGCCTTCTCCCAGCTGGCGCACGGTCTGGGTTCGATCCGGTCGCGCACGGTCCCACGCGTCCTCGACGCCGGCGTCATCGACGGAGTTCCGTACCTGGCTTTTCAGGACACACGCGGAACGCTCCTCTCAGACCTCCTTCGCGATCGCCCTCTCAGCTCGCTCACCGTGCTTCGGCTGGCGACCGAGGTCCTCGATGCCCTCGATGCGGGACACGCGCAGGCGCTAGTGCATGGCGATCTCACCCCCCAGAACATCATCGTCACCCGGGGTCGACACGGGCGGCTGAGCGCGCGGGTCATCGGCATGGGTGTGGTGCCTTTGCTCCGGGCGAACCCGGAAGCCAGCGCGCACGCAGCACACACCGGCTCGGGCAAGCACGCAGTGGCATACATGGCGCCTGAGCTGTTCGGCGGAGGCGCCTTTGACGCTTCGGCCGATCTCTATTCCGCGGGCGCGCTCCTTCATCACATGGTGATCGGCTCACCCCCGATCGGTTGGGAAACCGACGAGGGGTTTGACGACGTGCCTGGGTTGCCCGATGTGATCAGGCGGGCCATGGCCAAACGTCCCCTGAACCGGTATCCGGATGCCGTCTCCATGCGGGCCGCGCTCGAATGGGTAGAAGTCGAATCGGCCAAGAGAAACCCGCACACGCAGGACATCGCGCCCTGGCTGGAGCCCTCGCACATCGGTTCCATTCCGGTCGCTGCGCTCGCATCGAGCTTCCCGCCGGCCCAGGTTCGCAGCAGTCATCCCGCCGGAAAGGTCCTCACTACGTCGGGCGCGCGGCCAATCCCCATCGCACCGATCGTGATCGAGGAGCTCGATCCGCGACTCAACAGAAGTTGGCGACAGCTCACTCTTTTGCTGGTGCTACTAGGCACACTCGTCTTCTCGGGCTACTGGTGGAAGGCTCACACCGCTCCCCATGAAACCACGGTCCCCTTCGTCCTCGATCCGAACGCACCGCATGGCGACTAGCCCACCAAGCCCCAAGGCCACCGACGAAGCGCTCATGGAGGCCTACATCGACGGCGACGACGCCGCGTTCCGCGCGCTGTTCGAACGCTACGGGCCGATCCTTCTTCGACTCACGCGGCGACACCTTCGCAATGACGAGCTCGCCGAAGAGATCGTGCAGCAGACGTTTTTCCGGCTTC
>QMMB01000180.1 GCA_003647035.1 Deltaproteobacteria bacterium
CGGAAGAAGGTGGATGCCAGACAATCGTTGGGGAACTGCTCCGACAGGACGCGGCTCAATGCACCAAAGACGTCCGACAGCGCTTCAGAGTCCGGTGCCTTGGCGATCAGGCTGTCCGCATCCCAGACGGACCGCACCTCGTTGTGCAGGAACAGGGACCGCGAAGTCGGCTCTTGGCTCGGATAGAGCGGCCCAGAGTCGTTTAGCAAGTAGCCTCGTTCGACCCCGTCGATTCCGGTTCGGAGGAAGTAGTAGTTGACGATCGCGCCCGCGCCTCCCGCGCTGCAGCCGCCGACGAAGAGCTTCTTTTCCGGCGCTGCCCCGAACATGTCGTTGAGCATCTCGGTCATCGCCACTACGTTCGTGTGGCCCACGTGGGCGAAAACCTTGTCGGGTTCGATGCCGTCGGGATCCTCGTAGTTGTTCGTAATCGAACCCGCGTACACATCCCCGGTGCAGTACGGCACGAAGACCTTGTTCCAATCGGCCATCGGACTGACTGCCGGGTCGTCGTTGAGCAGCGGGTAGACCTGGTTCACGTTGATCGGAAGCGAAGACTCCCCGAGATCGAAGTTGATGTGCACATTGGCGTAGTCATCGGGAAGCCCGTTCGGGTTCGTCGCACCGCGCGCACCGCCACTGACGCAGCTCTCGTAGTCCCAACAGCCGCCACCGCCCATGAAGTACATGACGATGTTGTCCGAAGTCTCTGAGAACTCGACGTAGAACGCGTACGGGCTGCCGTCGCTGCACGTCGCGCCTTCGGGCTCGTACTTCACCCACGAGCCGTATTCGGGGGGCACGAACGCAGCGCCGCCGCTGCCGCCCGTTCCACCCGAGCCAGCGGAGCCGCCACTGCCGCCAGTCACGCCGCTATCGCTGCCGCAACCTGCCGCGATCAATCCCAAAACCAAGCTACAACCAACGAACCAACGGGTAATCATGGCGCTGACAGTATCATTGAAGCAGATTCAGTCGAGGACCTAGCGCTTCGGCCCGGGGTTGAGGAGTTTCTTCGCGGTCGATCCCGCGGGGTGGTAATCCTCGCCCCAATGGAACCACCCAGCGAGCCACCCCTATCCGAGGCCGGACCCATCGAACCGAGACCAGCCGTACCTGATTTTGCGCTCACCCGGGACTCGGTCACGCTCACCGACCTACTGTCGAAGGCCTCGAGCGCCTGGTCACGGGATCTCATGACTTGGGTCCTCGCCATGCTGCTGTACTGGCTGCTCGGTTGGGGCATCCCGATCGCGTTGAGCTTCGTGTGGGGTCTCGTCTCGGCGTTCCAGCAAGGCAGCGGCGGCACCAGCGCGACGTTCGCCGCGGTGGACGTGATCGTTCAGGTCGTCACCTATGGCGTTCAGTTGGTGCTCTCGGCGGTGTTCTCGCTCGGCCTCTGGGCGATGGCGGTCCGAGGGCTCCACGGGAAACCAATGAGCGTCGGTGTGCTCTTCAGCCAGCTCTCGAAAATCTGGAAGTACGTCCTTCAGTCACTCGCCGGCATGTTGGGCGCGGTCTTGGTCGTCTTGCCACTCGTCGTGATCATTTTCCTGATGTTCGTCGGCCCCGTCGACCTCGACACGCCGATGGCCGAGATCCTCGACGACGCCGGACGGCCCTTCGCGATCGCCGTTGCCGTGCTCTTTCCCGTTTACGTCTATGTCTTTACCGGCATCGCGTTCTGGCGGCTCGAGCTCGCATTCAACGACGACGCGGGACCCATCGAAGCCATCGTGTTCTCATGGCGCATTGCGCGAGGCCGGCGTTGGCGGATCATCGGCGTGTGGTTGATTGCAGCGCTCATCACGATGGGGTCAGCCACGCTGTGCGGCGTCGGACTTCTGTTTGGCGCGCCGCTGGCCTCGTTGCTGTTCGGCGCGCTCTACCTCGCGCTCCGCGACGGCGCCGACGTCCCACCCGCCAACACGGCCACCACCCTAGGCAGGCAATATTAGCGCGGAGCTGCCGCGATGTTGCCTCCATCGACCGTGACGACGCAGGCTGTCGTGCTGGGCGCAAGCGCGAGATTCACGAACGCGCTCGCCACGTCTTCAGCTGTGACCTCACGACTCAAGAGATTCGAGCGATAGTACGCATCGGCGTCGAGACCGCGTGCCTCAGCGCGGCGCTGGACGTCCTCCTCGTTCAGGAGCGCCGTTCGGATCCGGTCTGCGTTGACCGCGTTGCTGCGCACGCCGATGTCTCCGCATTCGACTGCGTACTGCTTCATGAGCGCAACGACCGCGGCCTTGGCGGTCGCATACGCGCCGAAGCCTTTGCCCGGGTTGAACGCAGCTTTCGAGGCGTTGAACAGCAAGAACCCCCCGATGCCTTGAGCGCGGAAGACTCGAATCGCCGCGGACGCGAGATACTGATGCGAGAAGAAGTTCACCTCGAAGCTCCGCTTGAGCTCTTCGGTCGCAACCAAAGCGATCGCCCCCTGAGGCGCGACGCCGGCGTTCGACACGATGCCATCGAGTCCCCCGAAGACGCGAACACAGTGGTCCACGCTCGCGCGCACCGCCTCCTCGCTGGTGACGTCCACCACCTCAAAGGACGCACCCATCGACTCGGCGACCTCGCGAAGAGGGGCCTCGTCGCGGTCGGTCAGGTAGAGCGACGCCCCGACGTCCGCGAACGCCTTTGCGGTCGCGGCGCCGATGCCTCGGGCCGCCCCGGTGATGTAAACGACTCTGCCCTGCAGCGGCTTGGGGCTCGCTGTGCCGAGCTTGGCTTGCTCGAGCGACCAGTACTCCATGTCGAACAGGTCCGCCGCGGGCAGCGCCTCGTAGCGTCCGATCGCTTCGGCGGCCTCGATGACGTCGATGGTGTGCTCGTAGATGTCGGCCGCAATGCTGGCGGCTTTCCCGGAGACGCCCGAAGCGACTAGACCGAGCCCGGGGACCAAGATGATCCGCGGGTCGGGGTCTAGTTGCTCGACACGCCGCCCTTTGTAGCTCGCCTCCCGCTCGACGTACGCGACGTACTCTTCGCGATATGACGCGAGCCGCTCATCGATGTGCGCGCTCACCGCAGCGCCGTCCATCTCTGGGACGATGTCGAGGAGCAACGGCACTGGCTTCGTCCGAATTACGTGATCGGGCGTCGCGGTTCCGCGCTGAGTCACACTTTCGAGGTCATCACGCGCTAGGAACGCATCGATGGCGAGGCCGTGCCGCAGCTCCAGCGTGTAGCACCGGTCTCGGGCGCCGAGCTTGCCACGGAGAACCGGCGCGACGGCTTCGTAGTGAAGAGGCGCGGGATTTCCCCGAACGACGCGAGCGGTCCCTGCCTTTGCCGCGGCGAAACGCTCCGCCGCATCGACCGCGCCGACGTGCCGCTCGTAACTCTCCTTCGCTGTATCACCGAACGTGAACAACCCATGCCGGAGCAGGAGCAATCCTTCGACGTTGGGGTCGTTCTCGTAGATTTCGGCCGCACGCTTCGCAAGCGCGAAACCAGCCATGACATACGGAACGACGCCAAGCCGCGCTCCGAACACCTCTCGACAGATCGCTTCCGCGTTCGGTTGATCGACCAACGCAAGAATCGCGTCCGCGTGAGAGTGATCGATGAACTTGTGTGGCAGGAACCCGTGTAAGAGGGTTTCAACGGAAGGGTTGGGAGAGCTCGAATTGATCAGACGCGTTCGCTGCGCGTTCACCATGTCCTCGTCGGACAACACCTCGCGCTCCCGCAACGCACCAAGGCTCTCGAGCCGGACCGCTGGCAAGCCCGCGGGTTCGATGCTGCCAAGGTCCCAGCCACTGCCCTTCACGCAGAGGACCGGCACCTCGTGGCCGATGTCGTCGACGAGGCTCGTCTTCACCGACGTGTTGCCACCGCCATGGAGCACCAAAGCCGGGTCCTGCCCGATCAGACGCGAGGCGTATACGCGGAGCGCAACGTCCTCGTTGACCTGCGGATCGTCCCGATAGCGTTCGATCGTCGCTAGCGCATCTGCGTCGGACCACCGGCTCTGCACGTCGGCCTACCTCGGTCGGACTCTGGCATAGGCGATGGCACGGCGCTTGCTTCTGTATCAATAGAACCGTTGTCGATTGTGCCAATCTGCGCCCCGCGCCTAGAAAGGGCGACAAAAATGTCTCGAAATCACTTTATCCTTGGTGTTGCGGCAGCTCTCGGGCTGGCCCTGATCGCGCAACCCGAGCCCGCCCAAGCCTGTGGCGGGCTTTTTTGTTCCGCCTCGGCGCCGGTCAACCAGGCCGCCGAGCGGATCATCTTTTCAAAGAATGCCGATCAGACGGTGACCGCCGTCGTGCAGATCCAGTACCAAGGTCCGTCCGAGGAGTTCGCCTGGGTGTTACCGGTACCCGGCGTCCCGGAGGTAGACGTGTCGTCCGACTTGGCGTTCACCCGGCTGCAGCAAGCAAGCAACCCGCAATACAACCTCACGACCGTCGTCGAGGGCAGGTGCAAGCGAGTGCGCGACAGAAATTCGTCGTCCGCCGGCACAGGATCCGCTCCCGACTTCGGAGCCGACGGCACGTTCGAAGACGGCGGCGTGAACGTGCTCGCGTCCGGAACCGTAGGCCCCTACGACTTCGTCGTGATCGAGCCCGACGCGAGCTACGAGAATGTGGGGGACGTCGTCGTCGACTGGTTGACCTCGGAGGGGTACGACGTCGTTCCCCCTGGCGGAGACCCGGGCGACATCTCGACCCTGCTTGGCAGTTACATGCAAGGCGGAATGAATCTGATCGCGTTCCGGCTCACCAAGGGGAATGACAACGGCACGATTCGACCGATCCGAATCACCTACCAGTCCGATCAACCCATGATCCCGATCCGCCCCACGGCGGTAGCAGCGAACGACGATATGGGAGTCATGGTGTGGGTGCTCGGGGAAAGCCGGGCCGTGCCCGTCAACTACAAGTCGCTCGAGCTCAACCAAGCGCTGATCAATTGGCTCAACGGTGGCCGCAACTACAACCAAGTCGTGGTGGCAGCGGCCAACGAGGCGGGCGGTCAAGGGTTCGTGTCCGAACGCGCCGGCCCGAGCTCGGACTACGATGACATCGTCGTTCTGCCGTTCGAGAGAGATGACTGGGAGGCGCTCCGAACGAGCGCCACGTCGCTGACCCCGTCGGAGCTCCTCGACGAGAGCAGCCGGCGCTTTGGCGCTTGGGACGGTTATCCCGCGTTGATCGAGCGCTTTCCGCGCACAGGCTTCGACACGCAAGCGTTCATCGACGCATTGGGAGAGGAAGTCGTCGAGCCCATGATCGCCACGCAAGAGCTCCTATCCTCGCGCCCCTATGTCACGCGCCTCTATACCACGCTGTCGGCGCCGGAAATGGACCTCGACCCGTTGTTTGATTTCAACCCCGATCTCCCGACCGTGTCGAACGTGCATACGGCTCGACGCGTGATCGAATGCCACCGGAGCATCTACATGTCGGAGGCCCCTTCGCGCTTCCACCTCGAAGATGGTCGGGTCGTTCGTGTGGACGCGGGCGCCCCGTGGCCGTTCCTCGTGGGAGGCCAAGACGCACTCCCCGCAAACGCACTGGTCCTCGCCCTGACGACGAGCGGGCCCGGCTCGGTGGTGCAGGACAACTCCGAAGCCATCGACGAAGCGCTTCAGCGCCACAACGCCACCGTCGCTTCACCTGGATGCGGGTGTGGGGTGGTGGCTCCGCGCTCGCATGCGGCGACGTGGGCAAGCCTAGCGCTGTTCGTCCTCCTGATGAGGCGTCGCCGCCGATCCGCGTAGATTAAACTGGTGAAACGCCCGTCCTCTGTGTAAACGTGGCCCACGCCTTAGAAAGGGTGACTAAAATGTCAGCAAAATGCTTTGTTCTTGGACTCGCGTCAGCACTGGCG
The DNA here is from genome assembly GCA_003647035.1 of Deltaproteobacteria bacterium. GTDB lineage: Bacteria > Myxococcota_A > Polyangia > Polyangiales > Houyiibacteriaceae > SG8-38. Next base: position 5,851 of record QMMB01000180.1, read on the forward strand.
CTGGCCCTGTCGATACAACCGACGCCCGCCCAAGCCTGTGGCGGGCTTTTTTGCTCGGCCTCGGCGCCGGTCAATCAGGCCGCGGAGCGGATCATCTTCTCGAAGAACGCGGACGATACGGTTACCGCGGTCGTCCAAATCCAATATCAGGGGCCTTCGGAAGAGTTCGCTTGGGTGTTGCCGGTGCCGGGGATTCCGGAGGTGAAGGTATCATCGGACTTGGCGTTCACCAGACTCCAACTCGCCGGTAACCCGCAATACAACTTGTCCACCGTGATCGAAGGCGAATGTCTCGAGTCGTTCAATGCCCCAGCAGGGGACCGCGGTGGTACCGGCGGCTCGGGCGGCTCGGCCGGCTCGGGCGGAAGCGGCGGCGTCAACGTCCTGGCTCGGGGCAATGTTGGCCCTTACGACTACGTCGTCATCATGGCGGAAGGGGCCTTCGAACACGTTGGAGACGTGATGGTCGAATGGCTGACGAACGAAGGGTACGACGTGGTGCCGCCAGGCGGAGACCCTGCGGACATCTCCGATCTGCTCGGCTCGTACCTCGAAGGCGGGATGAACCTCATCGCGTTTCGGCTCACCAAAGGCAACGACAACGGCACGATCCGGCCGATCCGAATCACGTACGAATCCGACCAACCGATGATCCCGATCCGCCCCACGGCGGTGGCCGCAAACGACGATATGGGAGTCATGGTCTGGGTCCTCGGCGAGAGCCGCGCGGTCCCCGTCAACTACCGATCGCTCGAACTCAACCAAGCGCTGATCAACTGGCTCACCGGCGGCAGCAACTACAACCAAGTCGTAGTGGCAGCGGCCAATGAGGCGGGTGGCCAAGGGTTCGTAACCGAGCGTGCCGTAGAGACCGACGCCCTCGACAATGTTGTCGTGACCGACTTCGAGCGTGGGCACTGGGAGCAACTTCAGGTGAACG
>QMMB01000181.1 GCA_003647035.1 Deltaproteobacteria bacterium
CTCAAGGCCCTTCGAGGGACGCCTGCCCATCCGCAGCCGCTGCAGGGAAAGTCGGTCGCCGTCGTGTTCGAAAAAGCATCGACACGAACGCGTCTCTCTTTCGAGGTGGGGATTCACGAGCTCGGCGCGCAGCCGGTGACGCTCAACTCGAAAGACACGCAGCTCGGGCGGGGCGAGCCAATCGAAGACACCGCGCGTATGTTGAGCCGCTACGTGCATGCCGTGGTCTATCGAACGTTCGGACATGACCGCCTCGAGGCACTTGCGCGTTATTCGACCATTCCCGTCGTCAATGGGCTTTCCGACAAGGTTCATCCGATCCAGCTGCTCGCGGACTTGATGACCGTTCGTCAGAACGTCGGGCCCTCCCTCGAGGGCGTTCGCGTGGCCTGGATAGGCGACGGCAACAACATGGCGCACTCGTGGATTGCGTCAGCGGCGGTGGCCGGCTTCGATCTGGTGCTCGCCTGTCCGCCTGGATACCAGCCAGATGTTCAGGTGTTGGCCGAGGGGCGCGCGCGCGGGGCGAAGGTTAGCGTCGTCGGACGGCCTGAGGAGGCGTTGGAGGGCGCGGGCGTCGTCACGACGGACGTTTGGGCGAGCATGGGCCAAGAAGACGAGGCCGCAGAGCGGCAGCGCGCGTTTTCGGGCTTCATCGTGGACGACGCCGCCATGAAACGAGCGAGCTCGGACGCGATCTTCCTCCACTGCTTGCCGGCTCATCGCGGCGAGGAGGTGAGTGCGTCGGTCATCGACGGGCAGCAGTCCCGGGTTTGGGACGAGGCGGAGAACCGATTACACACCCAGAAGGCTCTTCTCGAGTGGCTGATCGTCTACTCCCGCCGAAGTGGCTGACAAAGGAAGGGCCGCGCTAGACTGTCCGGATAGGGGGCAGCTGGGCGGTCGATGGCGGAGGAGAAAATCCCGCGACAGGTCGAGGACGCGGACGTCGGAGCACTCGACATCAGCGGCCAGGAGGCATTCATCCATTCTTGCATCGATGGAGTCCTCAACATTGAAGACATTGCCGACCTGATGGTGTTGGCACCCTCCGACGTATTCGAGTCGATTGAACGGTTGGTCTCCCTGAAGGTCGTCGAGTGGGTCGTCCCCAAAGCGTCGAGTGCACCGCCCGAGACAGAGCTCGTCGAGGATGTCGAAATCGATGGCGAGCTACAAGAACGGATCATCGAAGCCTTCCATCGCTCGGACAAATTGAACCACTATGGGCTCCTTGGTGTCGCGATGGACGCGGACCGTGGCGAGATTCGCACGGCGTATTTCGCGCTCTCCAAGACGTTCCATCCGGATGCCTACTACGGAAAGCGCCTCGGGTCGTTCAAACAGCAAATGGAAGTGGTGTTTCGCAGGGTGACGGACGCCTATGAGGCAGTGGGGCGACCGAAGAAGCGCGAGGCCTACGATCGATACCTCAAGCAGAGCCTCGCAGTGTCCGCCGCCGAGAAGCAGCTCGACCGGGGCGAGGCACGCGCCCAGGCCATGGCTGATGCGCTCACCAAAACGTCCGTTGCGGAGCGCCAAGCGCAGCCCGTCGTGGGGACCGCCGCCTCGATAGACTGGAGCCCCAGCAAGGCGCCGAGCAAGGCCGCTTCCTCCATCGCGCCGGGGACCCCCGAATACGATCGCATGCAGCGCAAGCGCGAGCTTCTTGAGCGAAGGCTGCGAGGCCGCTCCCAACAATCTCCGCGGAGGAGCCAGCCGATCCGTTCGATCCCGGTGCCTACCGTAAAGGTTGGCCACAAGACTGCTCTTCGAGATCTGACGCGGTCGCTCAAGCAGACTGCGGTGCTCACCGGCGGTATCGACCGCGCCGACCGGCACATCGAGAATGCGCGCGTGGCCGAGGCGGAGGGCGATCTCGCGGCGGCTGCGAACGCGCTACGAATGGCGATCGCGCTCGATTCGGACCGCACGGAGCTCCAAGAACAGTACCAGCGCGTCAACTCCCACCTGCGGGTCGAGCTCCTCGACATCCACCGCGAACAAGCCAGGTACGAGGCAAGCAACAACTTGTGGGCGGCTGCTAGTATTTCCTGGGCGAAGGTGGCCGAGGCCGCGCCAGACGATCCAGTCGCCCCACGCGGGGCCGCCAAGGCCATCATGGCTGCCGGCGGCGATCTCCGAAAAGCCCGCGATTTTGCGCTCAGGAGCCTCGAGCTGGCCCCGGATTCACTCGAGACCCGGCTTCTGCTCGCCCGCATTTACATCGGGGCTGGCATGGACGCGAGCGCCTCAAAAGAGATCGAGGAGGCTGCAAAGTTGGACCCGGGGCACGAGATGGTGAAAAATCTGAGGAAGCAGCTCGGGGGGTGATGTGACTAACGCATCGGAGCGCTTGGAAGTGGGGCATGGAAAGAGTCATCGGGATTGACCTAGGAACCTTCAACTCGTGCGTCGCCGTGGTCGAAAACGGTACGCCAGTGGTCATCGCAAATCGAGGGGGATACAAGGTCACCCCATCGATGGTGGCAGTGACGGAAGGCGGTAAGCGTTTGGTCGGCCACATCGCAAAGCGGCAGGCCGTGACCAATGCCGAGAACACCGTGTTCGCGGCGAAGCGCCTCATCGGGCGGAAGTGGGATACCCCGCAGGTCAAGAACGCCATCCAGACCTGTCCGTTTCACATCGTCGAGGGTCCCCACGGCGACTGCCGCATCAAGATGCGCGACAAAGTCTACAGCATCCCCGAAGTCAGCGCGATGGTGCTTCAAGAAATGAAGATGGTCGCGGAGGACTACCTTGGCGAAGAGATCAACAAGGTTGTCGTCACTGTGCCCGCCTACTTCAACGACAACCAGAGGCAGGCCACTAAGGATGCCGGAGCGATTGCCGGTCTCGACGTGATTCGCATCATCAACGAGCCGACTTCTGCGGCGCTCGCGTACGGATTCGGCAAGAACATCGATCGCACCGTCGCGGTGTTCGATCTCGGTGGCGGCACGTTCGACATTTCGATCTTGGAGATCGCGAGCTCGGGTGTGTTCAAGGTCCTGAGCACCGCCGGGGATACGTTCCTCGGAGGCGAAGACTTCGATCAGCGTGTGATCGAGTGGCTCGTCGAAGGGTTCCAGCACGAGCATGGTATTGACTTACGGCAAGACCGTATGGCCCTTCAGCGGCTGAAGGACGCTGCCGAGAAGGCCAAGTGCGAGCTGTCTGCGGTCACCGAGACCGAAGTGAACCTGCCGTTCATCATCTCGAGCACGCGCAACGAGGCGCTGCACCTTCAAAGGCTGCTTACGCGGGCGACACTCGAGGAGCTGACCGCAGACCTCATCGATCGCACCGTTCAGATTTGCGAGCTCACGCTTGGCGAAGCGGGCCTCGATAAGGACGAGCTCGAAGATATCATTCTGGTCGGCGGCATGACCCGCATGCCTAAGGTGCAAGAGCGGGTCAGCCAATTCTTCCAGCGTGATCCCTGCAAGGGTGTCCATCCGGACGAGGTCGTAGGGTTGGGGGCGTCGATCCAAGGCGCAGCACTCGTCGACGACTCTCCCGAGATGGACATGGTCCTGCTCGACGTCACGCCGCACACGCTCGGTATCATGGTCATCGGTGGCTATTTCGAAGAGCTCATTCCTCAGAACACGACTGTGCCGACGTCTCGGAGCAAGCCGTTCACCACGGTGCGCGAAAATCAGACGGCCGTGAAGATTTTGGTTCTGCAGGGCGAGTCGAGACGCGCAGAAGACAACGAGCTTCTCGGCGAGTTTATTCTAACCGGCCTACGCCGGGCCGATGCTGGCGAAGTTGAAGTAGAGGTGACCTTCGAAATCAACGCCGACGGCATCGTCAGCGTCCACGCGAAGGACATCGAGACGGGTAAGGAGCAGTCGATCACGGTGACCGCCACCAGTGGCCTCACCGACGACGAAATCGACGAGATGATGGTCGATGCGTCGGACTTCGCGGTCACGCGGCGTGAGGACGAGGCAACAGAGCAGGTCCGGCAGGAAGCCGAAACGATCATTGCCGAGATCGAGCGGCTCTTCCCGGAGGTCGAGGCGATCGTTGCGGGTAGTGATTTCGGGCGCGACGCCATCGACAAGGCCAAGGGCGTGGTCGACAATGCGCGTACGCTGCTGGAGCATGGCGATATTGCCGGACTCAAAGACGAGCTCGAGTCGCTCGGTCGAACGCAACGCATGTTCAAGGGCGTGGTCGGCAAGTCGGCGTGAGCGATTCCAACTTTCCGACCGTGCTCCGTGCCGATGGCGTGATCGATCTGACAGGTGGGCTCGCCCGCGAGCCAGTGGATGAAAGGCCGACCGGACGTCCTTCCGGGGATGCGTGGGTGGTGGATAGGGATCGGCGCAGTCTGCTGCCGCCCCCAGTGCCTGGCGCGGCCGCGGCGCAGGAGGCCGACTCGCCGAGCCCGGATGATATCCACCGCGAGATCGCTGACCACTTTGCGCTCGGGGACTACGCCGCGGCGCTGCATTCGGCTGAGCTCCAACTCGGCCTAGACCCCGACGACGAGAGCGCCCGACACTACGCGGATGCCAGTCGCGCGCGCCTCGAAATCCGGCACACCACCCGCATCGGCTCGCTCGAGTATGTGTTCAACTTGGCGGTCCCGGCAGCCAAAGTGAAATGGCTCGGACTCGATCCCCAGGCAGCCTTCCTCCTGTCGCTCGTCGACGGCCAGACGACCGTTGCCGAGGTGCTCGAGCTCTGCCAACTGGGTCGGTTGGAGGCGCTACGCGTGTTTACCGAGCTTCTGGAAGCCAAGGCCATCCTCCGGGTGGCCTGACGGCGTGCCCGCTTGCGCACGGTCGACGGACCACTACCATCCCGCCCCATGGCTGCGCATCCCAAGAAGATCGTGCTCGCCTACAGCGGCGGCCTCGACACATCTGTCATCCTGACCTGGCTCAAAGAAACCTACGACGCCGAGGTGATCGCGTTCTGCGCGGACGTCGGTCAAGGCGAGGAGCTTGGCGGCCTCGATGAGAAGGCTCGCGCGACCGGCGCCTCCAAGTGCATCATCGCGGACCTCAAGGAAGAGTTCGCCCGCGATTTCTGTTTTCCAATGCTGCGCGCGAACGCCATTTACGAAGGCGAGTACCTGCTCGGCACATCCATCGCGCGCCCGGTGATCGCCAAGGCGATGATGGAAGTGGTACGGCAGGAGGGTGCGGATGCGATTTCGCACGGCGCGACCGGCAAGGGCAACGACCAGGTTCGCTTCGAGCTCGCAGCGATGGCAATCGATCCACGAATCCAGATCATCGCCCCCTGGAGGACGTGGTCGCTGCGCTCACGGTCTGACTGCATCGAGTACTGCAAAGACCGCAAGATCCCGATTGAGGTCACCGCCGAGAAGCCGTACTCGATGGACGCGAACCTGTTCCACATCAGCTACGAGGGCGGTGTCCTCGAAGACACTTGGAACGAGCCGCTCAAAGACATGTTTCGCTGGACGACGGACCCTCAGGACGCGCCGGATGTGCCCGAGTACATCGTCATCGGGTATGAGAATGGCGATCCGGTGAGCGTGGACGGTGAGCAGTTGTCCCCGGCGGCCCTCATTCAGCGCCTCAACGAGATTGGATCGCGGCATGGCGTTGGCCGCGTGGACATCGTCGAGAACCGCTTTGTCGGTATGAAGTCGCGGGGCGTGTACGAAACGCCGGGCGGGACCATTCTTCAGCGAGCGCACCGCGCCGTGGAGTCGATCACCGTCGACCGGGAGGTGCTGCGCATTCGGGATGGCCTGATTCCAGAGTATGCGTCCCTCGTCTACCGTGGCTTCTGGTTCGCGCCCGAGCGCGAGATGCTTCAGGCCCTCATCGACGACGCCCAAAAAGACGTCACCGGCGAGGTCCGGCTCAAGCTCTATAAGGGCAACGCAGACGTCGTGGGTCGGCGAAGCCCCAACACGCTCTACGATCCGGAGCTGGCGACCTTCGAAGAGGACGAGGTCTACGATCAACAGGACGCGACTGGGTTCATCCGGCTCAACGCGCTTCGGCTGCGAATTAGGGCCCTTCGGGACCAGCGTGGCGGAGACTAACCTCCACTGTTGCGGCCGACCGCGGTCCTCGGTAATCTAAAAGCTCACAAGGTCTTGGACGTTCCAAGTATACAGTTGGCCGCCGCGATTGTCGGCGGCGTGGGTCTGGGCGCGCTGCTTGCAGCGGTTAGCGCTGGTCTCCATGCGCTCGGAGAAGCGGGATTGCAGGCGCTGTCCGAAGGCGAGGGCCGCAATGCCAAGGTTGCTGAGCGCGTTCTGCGGGACGTCTCGGCGATTCAGTCGCGCCTGTTGCTGGGGCGCGTGCTTTGTGTCGCGCTCGCTGCGGCCTTCGTCGGGTATTCGATGCTCCAATCGTACGGCGGGTGGATGGCGCTACTCGGGGTCGTCGCCGCTTCCGTGGCCTACGCGATCGTGGCGACGATCGCCGCCGCCGTCGTTCGCCAGCGTTCGGGGCAAGCCACCTTGGAGGTCTGGAAGTGGTTGAGGCCGGTGGATCTGCTGCTCACGCCGATTGCGACGCCCTTGAGCTGGATCGGCGAGCTCGTGGTGAAGCTCGTCCCGGAGGTCGAGCACGAAGACCCGGGGCGTCTCGCCGATCTGACCGTGGAGCACGTCATCGAGCAGGGCGAAGAGACCGGCACCATTGCGGAAGAGCACGCCCGAATGCTCCGAAGCGTCCTCGAGTTCAAGAACACCGTCGCTCGGGAGATCATGGTCCCGCGCACGCACGTCGTGGCGTTTGAGATCGACACCAGCATTGACGAGGTGCTCGCCAGCGTC
>QMMB01000182.1 GCA_003647035.1 Deltaproteobacteria bacterium
CGCGGACATCGCGGACCGAATCACAGGCGAGATTCGGCGTCATGACACGCCGACCGTAGACAAAAAAAAATAGCGCCGACGTGGGTGGGGGTAGGATTTACACCGCCCCATTGCCCCCGCTAACCTGATCACTCGTGAGGGGTCCGGGTTTGCGGTATCGTCTGCGTTTCCATCTACAAGAGGTCGACCTGAGGGGCGACGAAATCGTCGTTGGCCGAGGCTCGATGGGTCACGTGACGATCGACGACCCGATGCTGTCGCGCCGACACATTCGCATCGACCTGTCCGGAGCCGAGCCGACACTGGAAGACCTTCACAGCCGCAACGGGACTCAGCTCAACGGACGGCCGCTCGTCGGTCGCGCTACGCTCAAAGACGGCGACCGGATTCGCATGGGGACGCAGGAGCTGGTGTTCCTGGTTCCGAACGCGGTGAAGAAGAACCATCGGACGACCTGCGGGCTCAAGTTCTGTGCGGGGTGTGCGGTCCCGTATCCGAGCACGGGCGCGCAGTGCCCGCACTGCGGCGCGATCCCCACAGAGGAGGGCGCGTCCACCTCGGTCCGCGAAGTGGCGGCGTCCGGCTGGACATTTCATCTGCTGTCGCAAGTCGTGGACCGCGCGATCGACCAGGGCCGCCTGGCCGATGCTGAACGCATGATGTCCAGAGGGGTTTGCGAGCTCGAGGAGCAGCTCGAAGAGGGCATCGATGTCGATCCGAACCGCGTCCTGGGTGTCGCGGAGTGCGCTGTTCGCCTCGGATGCGCGCTACGGAGCGCCCGTTGGCTCGATATTGGATCCCGGCTGTACGCGAGCGCTAGTGAGGCCCCTTCGAGTGAGGTGCTTGCTCTCGTGGACGCGCTGCCCCCCGATGCCCGGCTTGCCGATGCGATGAGCGCCCTACGCCACGCCCACTAGTGCGCGGATCTTTTTCCTCGTGGTCGGCTTTCGTCCTCGTCGCTCCGCTGCGCGGCACATGAGTGCCTCTCACTACGCTCCTGTGGGCGCGCTCGACCACAAGAAAAAATCTCTCGCACACTAGTGGGCGGAGACTACTTGTTCGAGGCCCTCTAGACGCCGAACGAGGAACCGCTGGGACGCGCCGTAGTGCGCCGCGCGCTTCTGGATTACGTGCAGGTACGCGCGAAGGTAGTGAGGCTTGGAGTACTTATTGGTGCGCACGAGGTTGTGCAGCGCTTCGATGGTGTCGGCTTCCATGAGTCGCTCGGTGGCCGTGTGCATCCGGAAGACCCAGTCGATCCATCTCGTGTCGCGCATCCCTTGAGCCAACTGCAACGCGTAGGTGGTAGCTCCATGGAACAGCGTCTCGGCGTCATCCTTTTCGGAGTCACTCAGGGGCTGATGCGCGAGCGCGCGTTCGAGCAGCGTATCGAGATGGGGCATCAGAATTCTCTGGGCTTCTTCGAAGCGCCCCATGGCGATTGCCTTGCTTGCGATGCCGGCGATCACGTCAAGAGCGCGCGCGGTGCGCGTGTCCTCCGCGCCCCAAGCATGAGATGACGAGTCCACACGGCTGTTCGTGCTTGCAATGGTTTCGCCCGCCGTCGAGGAAAGCCGTTTGCCGCATTCGCCACAGCGCCGTTTCGCCGCGCCGTTGATCGCCCCGCAGGATTCGCAGACGACGTATTCCGCAGTTTCCTTCGTGCCGTCCCTCAGTTTGTCGGCGTCGATCAAGACGAGCTCTTGGGAGCCGATGTAGATGCGGTCCATGTGCGTCAGCCGTCGAGGGCCGTTGATGCGCACGCCGTTGACCGCTACCCCGTTGCGGCTACCGAGGTCTTCGACCACGACTGCATCGGGGCCGACATGCAGTACCGCGTGCTTTCGAGACACCAGTCCGTCCGCCAATGCGAGGCTGCATGACGAGCTCCGACCAATCGCAAACTCCCCGAGGGACATCTCGAGATTGGTCGACTGATATCGCAGTCTATAGTGCGCCACCCCAGGCATTAGAATAGCAGGTGAAGGGGCCGCGCGTCGAATGAAGCGCGGGAGAACCCCGCCGATACCTCGACGGAAATTCAGCCTAGAAGCTGGCGATCTCTTCGAGCCCGGCGACGGCCCCGAGCCCCTTTTCCAGGCTCCCCTGCGTCTGCAGGGTCGAGTCCATGAGGCGTCCGAGCTCGGCCAAGTCGCGGCGGTACGAGGCGAACGCGTTCTTGCGCTGGCCGAGCACCCCCACGGAGTGGTCCGGGTTCGTGAGAATGACGTAATTGCTCGCGTTCTTGCGCAAGTCCTGGCCCATGTAGAGCTCTTTCTCGAAGGGCTTACTACCCCGCGTCACGCGAACCTTGAGTTTCGCAGAAGCAGCGTCCGCGTCGGGCATGTCCACGTACACCAGGCCACAGCGAAAGCCGCCTTCACCGACAGTCGGTACGCAACCGGTCGGACTGGTGGTAATCGCCGTCTCGTCCTGCGCGGCCTCGTCGAGCTCGCTACGACGTGACGCGGGAAGAACCCTGCCAGCGATGCCATCGAATTGATCCCAAAGCTCGCCCACCTGGCGCGCGTACAGGAACAACGCGTTGACGGTCTCCTGGTTGAACTTCGTGTAGTTGAGTCCCACGAAGTCACCGGCGGCAAAAGGAGTCGGTAGCGCGCGAAGCTGCTCGATCGCTTCGTAGTCGACGGAGGGCCCTTCTCCCGGCCGCGCCTTCGCCGCGTCGGCTGCCCGGTTGAGCAGTCGCTTGGCTTCCGTCACTTGGTTCGCTGCTGCGCGGACGCCTTCGTAGACTGCCTTGCCGTCGCGAACCGCGACGTTGTACTGGCTGCGCTTGCTCATCACCGTAGACGAGAGCACGCCCAAAAAGAGTCCGAGCAGCGCCGCTCCGCCGCCGGTCATCATCATGAGCTTGCGCACGCGGTGGCTCTTGTGTGCGTGTGCCGTCGCCACTGCCTGCTCGTCGACGACAATACGAACTTCCTGTTGCGGAGGCCCCTGTGATGTCGCGCTTGCGAACGGCCCGGAGCGCTTGGCGGCCTGACCACCCACGAAGCCCGGTGGCGGCGCAACGCCTCCTAGCGTCGGCGGCGGCGGTGCAACACCCCCCTGTTCGACGCCGGTTGGCGGCGGCGCCGCGGTGTTTCTGCCGAGGCGCTCGCGGATATCTCGGACTTTCTTGGATTTTTGGAGTTGGTCTGACATTTCAGCTTCCTCAAATTTATCCGTGCAAGACCGATCTTGTCAAGGCGAGCGTCCACATCCCGCCCCTGATAGGCTAGGCCCCTCATCATGATGCCACCCCCCGTAGAAGAACGCCGCTTTGTGTCATTTGATGGCACTGAAATCGCCTATCAAGCGGTGGGCCAGGGGCGGACGATTCTGCTCTGCAATGGCTTGGGAGGCAGCTGGGAGGCGTGGAGCCACCAAATTCAGTACTTTCGGGACCGCTATCGCCTCCTTTCCTGGGACTATCGGGGTCTTTACGGCTCCTCGCTCCCGGCGGACCCCGATGCGATGGCGATCGTCGATCACGCCCGGGACGGCCTGCACCTCCTCAGGCATGAGAGGGCCGACCGAGCCGCCATCGTCGGATGGTCGATGGGTGTTCAGGTCGGCCTCGAGATGTTTCGGGCCGCGCCGGAGCAGGTGGCCTCGCTCGCGATGCTCAACGGCCTGCCCGGCCGACCATGGGACTACGTCTTCAACTTCAGCCTGGTGGGGCGATTGCTGCCCCCTTTCCTGCGCGGCCTTCGCTCGATGCCCGGGACGATCGAGGCCGTGGTGCGACAGGTGACCCGTCTTCCCGACCCGGGCGAGTGGGTGAAGCGGATCGGCCTGGCGGCGCGCACGCTCGATGAGCAGGTCGTTGCAGAGCTCGTCGCCAAGCTTCGCATGGTCGACATGGACGCGCTGATCCGTCTCCTAGAGCAGATGGGGGAGCACGACGGTTGGGACCTACTGCCGCTCATCGATTTGCCCGCGTTGATTATCGCGGGTTCGCGAGACGTCTTCACGCCGAGGTCGGCCGCCGAGCGGATGGCTCGCCGAACTCGCGGATCGGAGATCATGCTGCTCCCAGGGGCGACACACTACGCCGCGCTGGAATATCCCGAGATGGTCAACTTGCGGCTGGAGAAGTTTTTCAGGGAGCGTGGGTACGAAGCGCTTCCAGCAGGGGCTGGTTGACGTGCTGCGCGTGAGCCGCTAGCGATCGAAACCAATGATTGTGGTGATCGACAACTACGACTCCTTTACCTACAACCTCGTGCAGTACTTGGGCGAGCTCGGGGCCGAGGTCGTGGTCGAGCGCAACGATGCGGTGAGCGTCGACGACATCCGTGAGATCGCGCCCGCGGGCGTGTTGATTAGCCCTGGTCCTGGACGGCCGGAAGAAGCCGGGATCAGCCTGGATGTCATCGCGAAGCTCGGCGCGGAGACTCCGATCTTCGGCGTATGCCTCGGTCACCAGAGTATTGGTCAGCACTTCGGAGCGTCGGTGGTACGGGCGGAGCGCCTCATGCACGGTCGCACCTCCGAGATCCTTCACGAGGGTCGCGGAGTGTTCCAAAGCCTGCCAAGCCCGTTGACCGCGACGCGCTACCACTCGCTGATCGTCGATCGCGACACGATTCCCGACGAGCTCGAGGTCACCGCGTGGACGGACCAAGGCGAAGTCATGGGGCTTCGGCACACCACGCTTCCCATCGAAGGCGTGCAGTTCCACCCCGAGTCCTTTCTGACCGAACACGGTCACGAGCTCATACGCAATTGGCTCTCCACTCTTCGGACGGGTAACGCGCCGTGATCTCGGATGCGATCAAAGAGGTCGTTGCGGGGCATGATTTGTCTTCCGCCGACGTCGAAGCCGCGATGGATGCCATCCTCGGTGGTGAAGCGTCGGGTGCTCAAATCGCCGCGTTCGTCGTGGCTCTTCGAATGAAGGGCGAGTCGGCGGACGAGATCGCGGCGGCCGCAAGAGCCCTTCGAAAGCATTGCGAAACGATTCAACCGAAGGTCGACGGCCCGCTGATCGATACCTGCGGGACCGGTGGCGATGGTCTGAACACGTTCAACATCTCGACTGCCGCGGCGATCGTGACGGCGGCGTGTGGGGTGCATGTGGCAAAGCACGGCAATCGCGCCGTTTCGTCGCAGGCGGGGAGCGCCGATGTCCTGGAAGCTTTGGGCGTGCGCATCGACCTCACGCCGGAGCGAGCTCAGCAATGCATCGAGCAGGTTGGGATCGGCTTTTTGTTTGCGCCAAGCCACCACGCTGCCATGCGGCACGCCGCGCCGGTGCGCCGGGAGCTCGGCATTCGGACGCTGTTCAACTTGCTGGGACCGTTGTCGAATCCTGCCTCGGCGACCCATCAGGTGGTGGGCGTCTACGACTCCTCGCGGGTCGAGCAGCTGGCGCAGGCGCTCGGGTCTCTTGGACTGACGGCCGCCTGGGTGGTTCACGGCCGAGACGGGCTCGACGAGGTCTCCGCCTCCGGACCCACGACGGTGGCCCAGTTACGGAACGGCAAAGTCAGCGTGTTTGAAGTGCTGCCCTCCGACTTCGGCCTCTGCGAGGTGCCGCTCAAAGCGCTTCGAGGCGGGGACGCCCCTCGCAACGCCGAGATCATTCGCAGCGTGCTCGGTGCAGAGCAGGGCGCCGCGCGCGTCGCCGTTCTGCTCAACGCTGCCGCGGCTCTATGCGTCGCCGGGGTCGCAAGCGATCCGAGAGCGGCTACAGAGCGGGCTGCCGAGGCGGTCGACAGCGGCGCGGCCATGGCAACATTGGAGCGATGGGCGCAATTCACGCGAGCGTCATGACCGACTACCTCTCGGCGATTCTCGAGCGCAAACGAGGCGAAAATGCGCGTCGCCGCCGGCATGTGGCTGCGATGCGACCCGTCGAACGGCCTCCCCAACCCGAGCGGGGCAAGCGAGGCATCCATGCGTTGCGCCGTACGGCCGGCGAGGCACCGGCTGTCAGTGCCGAGGTGCAGTTCCGAAGTGCGAGCGCCGGCGAGATCCGACGTTGGAGCCCCGGCGAAGGCGTCCGAGTCGCCCAGGGGTACGAGCGTGGTGGTGCATCGGCCGTCAGTGTTCTGGCCGATGGACCAGGCTTCGGCGGTTCACCGCTCCTGGTGCGCCGCGTCGCAAGAGCGCTCAGCATTCCCGTGCTGTACAAGGGGTTCGTTCTCGACCCGATTCAGGTCGACCTGGCGTATGACGTCGGCGCCGCACTCGTCCTGCTGCTGGTGCGCGCTCTCGAAGACTCTCAGCTCCGAGCGCTAATCGGGGGAATTCGCTCGCTCGGGATGGAGCCTGTCGTGGAGGCCGCGAACGCAGATGAGGTCGATCGTGCGGTCGCCGCCGGGTCGACCATCGTCGGCGTCACCGCGCGGGACCTGAGTACCTTTCGGGTCGACAAGGCCTCGGCGCAGGCATGCGTTGCGCGAATCCCTACGGCGTGTCTCGCGGTGTTCATGAGCGGCGTGCGATCGGCGGACGACCTGCGCGATGTTGCTCAGGGGCGGTCGGACGCCGTCTTGATCGGCGAAGGGCTCATGCGGTCCGAGGACCCAGGCGCCCAGCTGGCTGAGCTCTTGCGCTCGATTTAACCAACTCTTCCTGCCGTGGAAGCGTGACCCTGAAGCAGGTGCCCGCGCCGTCACGATCGATAATCTCGATCCGCCCCCGGTGCAGGTCGACGAACTGCATTACCAGCGCGAGCGCGAGCCCGACGCCAGGAATACCACCCGACTAGAACATATCGAA
>QMMB01000183.1 GCA_003647035.1 Deltaproteobacteria bacterium
TTCGTCGGCCCTACTTCTCGTTGCAGACGCAGGCGCACGAGACGACTTCGCTGATGCCCTGTCGCTCCTCGGAGGGAAGATCATCGACGCCGACATAGGCGCGGTCACGGCTCCTTCAGTCCTCAGCGGACGTCCCGAGAGCTAGTGACAAGACGCACTCGGGACGAGATACCCTGGAAGCAAGCGACGTGGCGATGATGTCTCACGCGCGCACTTTGCACGGCTTGATGTCGTAGTAGATGTCCCGTTTGGCCCCGCCAAAGGTGACCGCACCAGGACACGAACGCACCAACTTTCGTGAATCCACCTCGATGACGTTGAAGAACTCGACGCACGAGGAACAGACACTTTCGTTGCCCGTCACGCTGTACGCAACCTGCTCGCCGTCCACCTCGGTCGTGACTTTTTTCGACAGAAAGTTGGCGTGGTTGGCCCGGTTCCCCAACCAGTGCTTCTTGAGGTTGTCGCCGATGCCCCAGAATCGGTTGAAGATGAAAAGCATCTTGACCATTACGGCTTCTTTCGAGCGGATTTTTTCCCACCGATCGGGCTTCTGAGACTGATACTCCTCGGACGACACGATGGTGTTCAGCACCTCGGCCGTGGGCAGACTCTCGGGGGCGAAGTCCGACTCGGACATTTCCGAGTCGAGGTAATCGTCGAGAGCCTCGGGCAGCCGGTGATCGCTCATCACCATGTACTGGCCGCGACGATGCGAACCGCGATACCACGATCCTTGCCGCACACAAAGGCGGCTCCAGACCTCAGGAGGTGCGTACACCAGGTTCTTCCCCCGTGCTTGGAGGACCTGGCACGGCGTCATGACGGTCGCCTTGAGCCGGTAGCCAGCTTCGGAAAGGAGCTTCTTCGAGGATTCGAAATCCCCTTCGTCGAACCAGTAGAGATGCCTTTTCTCGTTTTCGCTGTGACCCATGACGACTCCTTACGAACCCTCTGACCACACGCCTTGCTTCGGCGGGGCGTTGTGTTGTTTGGGGCCCGAGGCTGACGGCCACAGTCGTGGGATGACCTTTGGCACATTCTGGCGATATGTAACATAGCGCTGGCCGAACCGGCGAACAAGATCGCGTTCTTCGAAGAAGAGGCCGACGAACATGTAGGCTGTCATGGCGGTCGCGAACACACAGTGCCCGACCGTCATGACTGGTGCTGCCCAGATGCCGAGCAGGATGCCGAGCTGGATCGGGTGCCGAACCACGCGGTACATCCATGGCGTGCGGAACTCGAGGTCGGGCACAGGGCGGTTCCGGAATGCGCTCCACGCCTGCGTCAGGCCGAACAAGTGGAAGTGGTTGAGCGCAAAAGTGGCACCGACGAGGATGAGCCAGCCGACCACCTGGATGGCGAGGATGGTATAGACGGCTGCGGGCTGGTCAAAGCGCCAGATCTCCGCTGTCATCGGCGACCAGAACAGGTAGGCGGCGATGAGGCAGGCGGCGGTCGCTAGTACGAAGGTGGGGCGCTCCGCGGGCTCTGGAATGACTTTCGTCCAGGCTTGCTTGAACGACCGGCGTGCCATGACGCTGTGTTGCAACCCGAAGAGCAACACGAGTCCGAGATTAATCGCGATGGCAGCCGCCCACTGCCGCGAGGTACCCGAGTTGATCGTCGGCACGATCGGGACGTCGTTGAGGAACAACACCAGCCAGACGAAGCTGACGTGAAACGCGAGGTAGCAGACGACACCGTACACCAAGATGGCCCATCGCATTGGGGTCGACATGGTGGCGGTGCCGGGGGTGGCGTTTTGTGGATCGAAATGAGTCATTGCGCTCTCCTTGCCTTGGAGGCGCTAGAGTGCGTCGCGCACCCTGCTAGGAGGCTCCTGGCGGGATCAAAGTCGCCAGTTCACGCTGCTTTTCGGCTCGTAGCAGCAGAAGGCGCCGGTACGTACTGCGTCGGCGAAATGCTCGCCCGCGGCGGGATGGGCCTCTGCAATGCGCTGGATACTCTCGCGGATTCGTGCGCTGACTGCTTTGCGCGCTCGCTCGCTTGGGTCCTTGAGCTTGCGACTTCGGCCGCCGAGCCCGGTCGCTACGCGCAGCTCCGCGAGGATCGCATCGCGTTCTTGTTCGAGGCGCTCGATCCTGCCGAGGTCGTTGAACGAGCGAGCTTCTTCCAAATCTTCGTCGATCGCCTGCGCCCGCGCCCGGAACTCGCTTCGCGCGCGGTCGTCGAGCATGTCATCGCTGCCAATGGGCGCCCCAGCGGGTTCCGCTCCGTGCATGAGCGTCGCGGCGGCGATTTCTGCGCCGGGATTCGCCAGGAGTGTGGCCAGATCAGCAAGCCCCTTGCTGTGTTTGAGAAGCGCTTGCGCGTCTTCGAACGATAGCATCCACACCTCGCCCCGCCGAACGAGCGCGTTCTCGTTCGAGGCCATCGCTTGGGAGACGTCAGCCGTCGCGGCGGTGGGGCCGGTGCCGAGGAAGTCGAAGATCTGTTCCAGTAGCGCTGCCCTGTCTCCTTCCCATGGGGGATGTGCTGTGCCGTCGAGCGGCACAAAGGAGGCATCCGGGAGATTCGCGGCCAGCTCGCGCCCAGCGTCAAAGCGGATCGCGCTGTCGTGGTGCCGGTGCGTCACTAAGCACGGGGCTACAACCCCGGGCGCTATCGCCGCGACGTCGGCAGAATACGTCAGCATCAGCAGTTGTGCTGCCGTTTCCCTGCTTGCCGATTCCCGCTGCATGACGGTGGTTCGTCGAATCTCTTCCGGCGAATGGTCCGGTGTGAAGACTGAAGCCAATGTTTTGGAACCGAGGCCCCAGCTTGCACGAACGAGACCAAGCATGGCCTCTTGGACTTCGGGTTTCGCGATGGTGCAACCGCGAAGATAGGAACCGTGCAAAATGAGGCTCCGTACCCTGGACGGCTCCTGTGCGGCGTAGGTGACTGCAGTCGGACCGCCGCACGACACGCCAAAAAGGGTGAACTTATCGAGCCCAAGATGGTCGATGAGGGACCCCATGTGTTCGACTTCGCGCTCAACCGTGATGTCTTTCGGATCGCGGTCCCGATCGCTCAGGCCCACGCCAACGCGATCGTAGCGAACCACGAGGTGATGCTGCGCAAGAGCGCCGAAGAACTCCTGAAAGGGGCCGTGCTCCCAGTCCTTTTCGACGTGGCTGATCCACCAAGCCGGAAAGACGATGGCCGGCCCATCGCCATCGAGGGCGTATGCGAGCCGTTTGCCATCTGGAGTGCTGCAAAATCGGATACTGGGCACGTCGGAATCCTAGCTTTCATGCCCCCGCAACACAATCTCTGGCCCGCTATGCGTTAGCTGGCGGTCGCTTGATCGGGTCTAGCGCCACTTGGGTAGAGCGTTGCTCAAAACACACCAATCAAGGGCTGAACCATGAAACTCGCAGTATCCACGACAGACTCAAGTCCGACAGAATCTCTCAATCGCCGCCGCCTCCAACACATCCAGACCTACCGCAAGCATCCGGAGTGCGCGATGATTCAAGATGGAGCCCGCACGGTGCAAACCCGCTACGCACCGGGTGATCCACTGCACAGCGAAGTCGAGCTGGGTCTCGGCTATGGCATGAAAGTCCCCGTCGGAGTGCATCGCGCGCTTGGTGGTCTGCACGATTTTCCGAATCCGGGCGATATCCTGTGTTCCGCGCTGGCCGCCTGCGCAGACTCGACGCTCCGTCAGATCGCAGGGCAGCTCGACGTCGAGATTACGAAGTTAACGATCACCGTTGCGGGAGACGTCGACCTGCGCGGCACTCTCTGCGTCTCCAGAGAGACCCCGGTCGGCTTTCAGCAAATGAACGTCCGAGTGGACCTAGAGCTTGCGCCGGGAACCATGCCGAAACTCGAAGCCAAGCTATTGGCCGCTGCAGAGCATTGCTGCGTGGTGCTCCAGACCCTTCGAAATGGTGTTCCGGTGACGGTTGAGCTCAACGACACCGACTCACGGGGGCAGTCATGAACTGGGTAGCACTCGGACCTATCACTTGGATAGCAGTCGGAGCTATAGCTGAAGCAGTGGGTGTGGTGGCTATCTTCGTGTCACTGGTTTATGTGGCCATTCAAATCCGTCAGAATACCAAACAGATGTCGCGAGCCGTCCGGTCTGCTGAGCTTGCGGCGTTCGAACGCAATATCGAGCACGGCAATGCTTTTCGCGAGTTGCTGATTCTGCACCCTGACCTCGCTGAACTTTTTCTGAAAGGTTTGAAGAGTTTCTGCGGTTTGCGTGGAGCGGAGAAATTCAGATTCGGTTTTCTCCTACGGAGCACGTTCTCGTCGACTCAGGGATCCTACATTCGGCAACTCTCGGTGCGTCACGATCCCCAGGGCTTGGACGGTATTGGCGGCGTCGTTGATTCGATTCTTGTCAATCCTGGTGCAAGGGAATGGCTGGAGCGGGCCGAACCGGACTGGCGGCCCGAGTTTCGCGAATTCGTCGCCGAGCGACTCGCGGCTATCCAACAGAAGGCTGGGGAGTCGCCGACATGAAGAGCATAGGAACGAACCCGAGACCAGGACGACTTAGATCATGACGCCAATCATCATCAAGAGCCGGTTCAATGGCCCCCCTGATTCCGGAAACGGTGGCTACGTTTGTGGGATCGTCGGTAGTGCCATCGAAGGACCGTCGATCGTCACGTTGAGAAAGCCACCACCACTCGAGCGTGAGCTCATCTTGGAAACGCTGGACGAACGCCACGCCGTGTTGCGCGACGGCGAAACCTTGATTGGCGAAACGATTGCCCAGAACATTTACCTCGATCTTCCCGAGCCGCCGTCCTTCGACGAGGCGGTTGAAGCATCTAAAAGGTTCCCGGGGTATGAATCGCATGCCTTCCCGACGTGTTTCGTCTGCGGTCCAGGCCGGCCCAACAACGATGGTATGAACATCTTTCCTGGGCGGATCGCTGAACGCGATCTCGTCGCGTCGCCATGGACACCCGATCCCTCCATACCAAATGACAACAAGCGCATTCACGATGAGATCGTCTGGGCTGCCCTCGATTGCACCAGCTACTTTCCTCACCATGGACAGGCCGCCGTCCTCGGTCGCCTCCACAGCAAGCTTCTTCGCGAGACCCGGATTGGGGAGCGGTACGTCGTCATCGGCTGGAAGATCGGCGGCGAAGGGCGCAAGCTCTGGTCCGGAAGCGCTGTCTTCGACGAAAAAGGGAACCCTTGCGCGATGGGCAGCGCCACCTGGATCGTCCTCAAGACCGAACAGGAAGATTTCAAGATCCCACACTGATGCAAACTGGAATCTTCCCACGGGACGAGGACGAGGGACCGGCCCGAACTTCCCTTCGTGGAAGCGGTCCGCTAACTTGTCCGTATGCCCGCAATCGACAGCGACAACCAGTTCGACGTGGTCGTCGTGGGTGGCGGTCCTGCGGGAAGCACCGCAGCCTACCATCTCGCTGGTTCGCTCGACGTTCTGGTTGTCGACAAGACGTCTTTCCCGAGACACAAGGCATGCGGCGGTGCGCTGACTCGGTGCCACGACTGGCCCGCGGAGTTTCCAAACTACGCCGAGATCAAGCCCCATCTTCGGGCTCACCCGAACGAGCACGTCTGCCTCCACGCCGACAGGACGCCTTGGTGGGAGTGCAGCGGCACGCACTTCTTTGATCACGTGCACCGCTACGACTTTGACGACTTGCTCCTGCGTGCCGCGCTCGACAAGCCGGGGGTGTCCTTTCGCGTCTTTGACGTAAAATCGTTGAACCGCCTGGACAACGGGCTAATTCAGCTCTCCGACGGCGCGAACGTCCTCGAGGCGCGAGCCGTTATCGGCGCCGACGGCGCATCCAGCGTTGTGTCGAGGGAGCTGGGGAACCCCAGCAGGGGTGAGAACGAAGCCGGTGCTTGCTACGAGTACCACCTGGTCTGCGACAAACCACACGAGAAGAGCTCCGTCTTCTACCTCTGGGGCGGCGCGCCTGGCTACGGCTGGGTGTTCTGCGCCGAGGACGGCTACTACGTTGGCGTTGGCTACCTCGGGCCAGCCAGGAAGAGAGTGAGGCAGTACCTGGATGACCTCGTGGCCTACTGTGTCGAGGAGGGGCTGCTTCCCCGAGAGCACCGGATCCAGCGGACCTTCGGCGGCCTGGCACCGGCAACAGTCGTCGACAGAATCGCTGACAATGGGGTTCTGCTGGTTGGTGACGCCGCGGGATTCCTGAACCAGCTCAATGGTGAGGGCATCTACTACGCCATGAAGAGTGGCCAACTCGCTGGACGGATCCTCGCGGAGCGACTCGAACACTCGGCACTGAAGTATCAAGATGCGGTCAAACCGTTACTCCGCGAGGTCACCTACCTCAAGACCATGCGGCCGACGCTCTTGCGCCGTGTCCTGTCCGGCTACCTCGGACTGACCGGGATCAGCGCGATATTCGGGCTCGACGGCTACCTCAAGGCCCCATTTGTCAACAGGTTCTTCCGTCGACAAGACCTCCCGACCGAGAGCCATTATGGAAAGCTGAAGGGCAAGCCGGTGCGACGCGCGAGCTAGTTTCGCTGCTCGGCCGGCGACGCTTCCGAAAACCTTCCCCGGTTGAACGGGCAGCGGTTGAGCGTGTGCGACCCACGACCCGCGAAGGCACTGCGAAAAGCACCGGCCGTACGGCCTCATCGACTTTGATACAGCTTCGTCGGAATCAACAACGCCACCGGAATCCCTAGTCGGGGCGACTGGATTCGAACCAGCGACCTCATGCTCCCAAA
>QMMB01000184.1 GCA_003647035.1 Deltaproteobacteria bacterium
GCTTCTCGAAGACATCCTCGGCAACCCCACCACCGTGCTCGACTCGACCGACCTCCCAGAGCTGGACAACGCCCTGCTCGTCGGCCTACAGGTCGTTCAACTCCCGGTGTGCACGACGACGCAAGGCATCGACGTCACCGACCCCTTCACCGGCACGACTGCGACTCTAGCAATGCCGTACTCGACGAGCGGGCGGCAGTTCCAACTGATGGGTCACCTCAGCGGATCGGGGGTCACCACCGGGGGTCTGGCGATCAACGTCCTCGAGGAGGGGATCACCGCCCCTGACAACTTCACCGTGGTTTCGGGCATGGCGGACACGCTCGAATGACCGGCGCGAAGACCCTTGATCCGAGCCCGAGGCTCAGAGCTCCCCTGTTCATCCTGGCTTTGTGGGCGGCACTCGCCAGTTGCACATCGGAGCCCGAACGCCGCGCTCAGACCGTGCACGATGAGGTCCCGGCGCAGAAGACCAGCGCCGACGCCCCGAAGCAGGAGCCGTTCATTAGGTACTATGACGCGCAGGGGAAGCTGCTCCCCTCGGACGAGTACATCGCGGGGATCCGGCTTCCTCGCGGCGCGAAGCTCTCCCGCGACGAAGGGCTCCACCATGTGTATCGAATCCAAGCCCCGATCGAAAAAGTGCTGGCGTACTTCGGGCCGATGATGATCACGGGCAGCGTGGAACGCCGGGGCAAGGGTGCGGTCTACAAGCGGGCGAGCGTCCGCGGCGCGGAGGTCAACCCCACGAAGGTCGACGTATCGATACTCGAAGTGGGCAATAGCCTAACGCGGATCTCGGTGACCGAGCTCCCGCCCCCGCCCAAATACGTTCCAAGCCCCGACCGTACCAAAGCCGCCGCCCAACAGTCGTTCCGCACGCTCGACTGACGCGCGAACCTGTTCAGAGCCCGCGATAGGCGGCAAAGGTGCATTGCACCGCGCCCGCGCTGAGCGACCGTGTGACGACCATCCCGGTGGACACTCGTCCTGGATCATCCATTCGACGGAGCCGCTCGACCAGCCGTGCGACGCGATGTGCCCACACACGGCCCGGAAGCTCGGGGACCGCAACCTGGCAGGCCACGGGGCCGTGAGGAAACGCCGCCAATAGTCCATGGAAACGCTTGACCGTGGCGTTCGACACGTTCCCGTTGGAGGTGAAGAAGCGCTCGGAGCGGATTAGCACGCCGCTGCCCATGCGATCGGCCGCGAACCCAGTGGCCAACGCGGTCTCGACGAGCTCGATCGAGGCGCCGGGCCGGGGCTCGGGCCATTGGGCGCGCATCTGCCCGATCAACGCCTCGGTCTTCCATAAGAGCGCCTCCGCAGCCTTCGCAGAATGCGGACGGCGGCGCGCCGTGACCTCGGCGCGCTCACGCAACGGCTGGAGCTGCTCGTCACTGGCACCGAGAGCCTCCGCGAGGGCGAGATTCAGCCGCACACGCGTCAAGATTGCGTCGAGTGTGGCATCGTTCAGGGTGGGGCGTTCGCTCAACGCGGACAACCGCTCCGCTTCGTCGAGGGCAACCGCTCTCGCTTCGTAGCGAGAGATATCGCGAGCCACGACCGCAGAGGCTTGCTGGTCGCGGGCGAGCTGTTTGGCCCAGCGCTCCTCTTCGCGCTGTAGCTCGGCGCGGCGCCGGTCCAACTGCACGCGTTCGGCTTCGGCCACCGCCGCCGTCAACCAGAGTCGCGCCTCGGTGCGCTGGTCGTCCGCCGCCGCGCCGTCTTTGTGTCGCTGTGCGCCCTCGGCGGCGGTCCAAGCGGTCCGCGCTTGCTCGTAGAGGTCTGGTGCGTGCTCGCGAGCGAGGTCCGCCGCTGGCGACGCAAAGAACGAGTCAAACGTCCCCGGAGTTTGCTGGGCTGCACACGCCAGCCCCGCCACGCACCACAGGATCAAGACCGCGCGCCACGTCACGGTTGTGCTCCGCCACGCGCAAGCGAAGCCCTATCCCTCATCAGCGCTTCGAGCGCGCGCCGCTGTGCGGTGGCCCGCTCCCGCATAGTGGCAAGACGTCGCTGCGTCGCAAACAGCTCGGCCTGCGCCCGGCGACGCCCGAGCTGCCGCTCGGCCAGGACCATTGCGGCCCGAGCGATCTGCTGCATCCGAGAAACCGCCTGGGCGTCTTCGAGGGACCCCGACGACGCCTGCAATGCCCGACGTGCCTGCTCGAGCGCACCCTTGGCGTACATCGCATCTTCCCGTGCCTCGAGCCGGTCGAGCCTGCCCTGAAGCCGGGCGGTTTGCGCGCGGGAAGCCGCCTCGTCCGCTCGCCCAGAGGCGCCTGCGAAAGTGCAGACGAGCCCGATCAGAACGAGGCACGCGGCGCGCGCCGAACGTCGCTCATTGATACGTGAAGCGAAGCTCGTAATCGCAGATGCGGTATACGTCGCCTTCTTCAATGCGCTTGGATTCGACACGTTGACCTGCGAACTCGATTCCATTCGTGCTGCCCAAGTCTTTCATGAAGTACACGCCGTCGTGAAACACGACTGCCGCGTGCCTTCTCGAAATGTTTCCATCGCGAATTGCGAGGTCCGCGCTCCGCGCTCCGCGCCCAATGATGAACTCGTCTTTTTCGACGGGAAAGGTTTGGTCGTTGAACTGAAGCACCAGGACCCGGCGACCCACGGCATCGGAGGGGCGGCGTCCAGGGAGCGGTGGCGGCGCGGTAACACGCGGCTGCGCGGTTGGGCGACGTGAGGGTACCGGAGTGAGCATCGGAGCCGGTCGGGCTTCCATGGGTTGCGCACTCAGGGGCGCTGCACCGACGGCGGCGGACCCCACGAGCTCTCGCGCATCAACGGCTGCGACGGTCTGCTCACGAGCACGCGCGTACTCTCGCATCGCCTCATTGATGAGATAGTCAACGGAGCACTCGTTCTCAGAGCTCATGCGATCGAAGATCTCGAAGAGATAGTCGCGGCACTGAAATGCGCGCACCGTTTTTCTGTCGCCTTGATCACCCATCGGTTCGAGTACTCACTTGTTGTCACCCTGCTCGCGCGTCCGAAGCGCCTTGATGGCCGCGTCCGCAACCTGGCCCACCGTCTTCACCGGCGGGTTCAGCTCCGACCAACCTTCTCCCGAAACTTCGCCCTCATCCGACCTCAGTCGCTTCATGGCAGGAATGTCTGCGGCCCCACCTCTACGTTCAAGATAGCGCAATCCGACCACACGATTCCACCACTGTTGCGAATCAAGCAGCGCCATGACGGTGGATGTAGGTGGAGGTGTCATCTGACTCATCCGCGTGGCGTAGCCTTCGAGCTCTTCAGGCTCGTACTGGATCCCTGCAGAGTCTGGTAATCGTTGCGAAAATGACTCGATGGTCGACGGCCCACCGAGGGACAGCACCAGCTCGCCGGCTCGCCATCGCAAACGCTTCGCCAGCTTGTCGGACGCGGAGCACGAAGTTCCTGCGCATCCGGGGCGCTCCACGAGCGCCCAAAGCCGCGGGATCGCCTTGCGGCTGCGGATGTCGCCCACGCGATCGAACGCGTAGTCACGGACGTCGATCGGGTTGCTCGAATCGAGCGCGATCGAAAGAAGGCGGTTGAGGTGGGCGCGAGTCACGTGCCCCTCGAGCGCCTTGAGCGCAGTTGCTCTGCGGGCGTTGAGGCGCTCGACCCAGGCCTTTGTGTCGTTCGCTCCCGGCTTGGTGTCGGCAATGGCCAGCAAGCGTGTCGCAACCTCAGCTTGGTCGCCGAGGTACCGCATCGCCGGGAGCGCACCTTGGTTGATGTACTTCTCACGATTGTAGAGTGCCAACGCGTTGACGCGTTTAGCGTCCGCCGTCTCCCCCGACGCTTCGATGGACGCGCGGATCTGGGCCGCGAGCCACGCGACGAACGCGGCCTTCTCCATGTCTTTCTCGATCGTGACGAGCCGCTTCCCGGCGCGCTCCTTGGTCTGTGGAGCGCCGTCTTCTCCGATAATTTCAGCGATTTTGATCATCGCTTGCGGAGGCATCTTCTCGTGGAGCGCGTCAACGAGCAGGCCGGCCGCCTCCGCTCCGAGCGCGCGCGTCACCTGCTCCGCACTGTAATCCCCGGCGAGGCTGCGGCCCTCGAAGTCTGCGGCGTACCAGCCCACGACAGATCGGATGAGGGACTCCCTGGAGTCCTCGGGTGCGTAGGGGATCACCATGTACGCAGCATCCTTGGCGCGCACCTGCGCGGGGTCCGGAGGCTCGTCGTCTACGTTCGGCTCCTCGGACAACAACGCTTTGAGGCGCGGGATCATCCCGCCTACAATCATCTCGCTAGCCGCCGGGTCCTCACGGCGAAGGTCATCGAGCGCGCCCTTGAGAATGGCTAACGCGTCCACGTCGCTGCGGTCCATCTCGACAATCGCGACCGCCGCTTCCGTCCTGAGCTCGTTGGGGTACCGGTCGCTTCCGATCACAGCAACGAGCCGGGTCGGCCCTTTGACCGTCCCCTTCCATTGTTGGACATCGTCGCTATCGACCTGACAGCCGAGCAGCAACACGCCCAGCATGGCGTGAACGACCGAGCAAAGAATGATGTTCTTCGACGTCCTACTCATCCCACTTGCCCATCCGACCTGCGGAACCATCCCCCGTGGGCATGCAACCCGGCAAGATAATAGAGGATTCGGCCACGCAATCAAGAACGTCTAGGACCCATGATTTCTTGACCAATCGAGGGCACCGCGCATAGCCTCCCTTGTGTAGGAGGCCGCTTACTTGAGCGCACATGAAACCACCTCTTCGGGCGACCTGGTAGCGCCGGAGGGCAGGCGGCAGGACGTCCTTGCGATCCTGACCTTGACCGCAACCGTACTGCTGACCCTCTCTTTGGTCTCGTACGACGCGCGAAACGGGAGCGCGAACCTGGTGGGCCCGGTCGGTCACCGGTTCGCCCGAGCGTTGATGCTCGCGTTCGGGCTGGTGGCCTGGTTCCTGCCGTTCGAAGGTGGGCTGCTCACCTATCGCTTGTTCCGCAGGCGCTCGGCGATGCTCGGGTTGGCCACCATAGCGTCCACGCTCGTGCTCGTCGTCATCGGCGCCGCGCTCGGACATTTGCTGGTCGAGCCGCAAGCGGTCTGGGGGGCGTCGCCCGGCGGAGCGGTCGGAGAGCTCCTCGGCGAGGTTCTTCGCTCCCTGCTTGGCTTCTATGGAACGGTGATCATCGGTTTCGCGATTCTTGGGACCGCTATCATCCTGAGAACGCCTTGGACCCTCGAAGAGGCGGCTCAGGCGTTCGTCCGCGTGGGTCACGCGGCATGGGCGAAGGTTCAGAATCTGTTCCTCGCGCTGCGTGAAGCGTGGGCGGAGGCGCGTGATCTCCACGAGGAAGAGATCCGGGCGAGCCAGCCCCGGATCATGGGCGTACACCTCGATGACGACGAAGACCCCGAGAAGCCGTCCCCCGCAACGGTGATCGTGCCGGCGCCCGAACCGATGGTGCAACGGTCGAAGCCAGAGGGAGCAACGGGGCCGACGATCGTCGCACCGAAGGAAACCAAGCAAAAGCCGCTAGAGATCTCGACGCGCCTGAAGCGGGACCACCGGGATTTCCGTCTGCCTCCCAACAGCCTTCTCGATGAACCGGATTCTTCGGTGATTCACGTCGACGCCGAAGCCCTGCGAGAGAATGCCGAGCTGCTCACCGAGAAGCTTGCGGCGTACGGCGTCCGGGGTCGCGTCGACGAGATCCATCCCGGGCCGGTCGTGACGATGTACGAGTTCGAGCCTCAAAGCGGCACGAAGGTCTCCAAGATCGCGGGCCTCGCAGACGACCTCGCCATGGCGTTGGCAGCCCAGAAGGTTCGCATCGTCGCGCCAATCGCAGGCAAGGCGCGCGTCGGATTCGAACTGCCGAACGACATTCGGCAGACGGTTCACCTGCGCGAGATCGTCGATGATCGCCGCTGGGAGAAACATAGTGGATCGCTTCCGATGGCGCTGGGCAAGGACATCGCTGGGCAGCCCGTCTACGCGGACCTGGCGCGGATGCCGCACTTGCTGGTCGCCGGCGCGACCGGGTCCGGCAAGAGCGTCGCGCTCAACGTGATGCTGACGTCGATCCTCGCCAGGAAGACGCCGGAAGAGGTCCGGATGTTGATGATCGACCCGAAGGTCGTCGAGCTACAGGTCTTCGACGGTATCCCGCACATGTTGCTGCCGGTCGTGACCGACATGAAGAAGGCGTCACTGGCGCTTCGGTGGGCGGTCGACGAGATGGAACGTCGCTACCAAATGTTCGCGGACGCCGGCGCGCGTAACATCGATACCTACAATCGGCGCGTCGACCGCGTGCTGCGCGGCGACCTCTCGGTCGAGAAATTCATGCCGAAGCGCAAAGGCAAGGTCAGCGCGCAAGACGCCCAGGGGCATGAGATCTTGCTCGACCCGGCCGACGGCGAAGCGGCGGATGCCGAGAACTTCGAGCCGGAAAAGCTGCCCTCGGTGGTGGTGGTCGTCGACGAGTTCGCCGACCTGATGATGGTCGCGGCCAAGGACGTCGAAGCCTGCATCGCCCGGCTCGCGCAAAAGGCACGCGCCGCAGGCATCCATGTGATCCTCGCCACCCAACGCCCGAGCGTCGACGTCATCACCGGCATGATCAAAGCCAATTTTCCCGCCCGAATTGCCTTCAAGGTTCCGCAACGCCAAGACTCGATGACGATCCTCGGCCGTTCCGGCGCCGAACATCTCCTCGGGATGGGCGACA
>QMMB01000185.1 GCA_003647035.1 Deltaproteobacteria bacterium
GAGGTGCGCGTCTTCCTACCGCGACTGGCGCCTGCCCAACGTCAACGAGATGCTCAGCATCGGCCATGACGGACAGGAGGACGCGCGCGCTTGGCTGGAGACGCAAGGGTTCTCGAACGCCACCGGCCCGTTCTGGTACTGGACATCGACCAGCGCGCCCGACCCCCGCTACGTAATGAACGCCAGTATCGGTGGGGGAACCGGTATCACCTCGAGAGGGACCAACTATGCGTTGACCATCGCCGTTTGGCCGGTGCGCACCGCCAGCACGGAGCGTCGGCAAGTGGCGCAGACCGGTCAAACGTCTTGTTACGATGCAAGCGGCGCCGCGACGAGCTGCTCCGGGACCGGGCAAGACGGCGAGACGCGGACCGGCGTGGCTTGGCCGTCCCCGCGATTCGCCAACAACGGCGACGGAACGATTACCGACAACCTGACCGGTCTCATCTGGCTGGCGGATGCGGATTGCATGAACGTCCACTATCCATCGCTCAGCTCCGTCGATGGCGAAGTCTATTGGCAGGAGGCCATCGACTTCGTAACCGGGATCAATGACGGGACCTATTCCGCCTGCGCGTCCGGCCGTGACGACTGGCGCCTGCCAAACAGGATCGAGCTACGAAGCCTACTCGATTTCCAGGCCCCCCTTGCCGACTATGCGCAATCCGTTGGCATCTCGAACCTGAACGACGTCGGCTACTGGTCTTCCACCAGCTCGTACCATCCGAATGGCTATATCTTTGCAAAGACAGTCCATCCGGCGACGAATGCCATCGGCTACTCGATCAAGGACAGTGAGTTTCAGCGCGAACACGTGTGGCCAGTGCGCGGTGGCGACTGAAAATAGACTTCTGGCGCATTTCTTTCGCGGCATGAGCGAAATGCGCCTAGCGCCCCAGCCTCCGAGCGCGAAAACACAGCAAAGTCGCCGCTCAATCTGAGGGTACGGTGCTTGCAGGTGATGCTTCATCACTGCGGTGCTGGACCGCCCAGGTCAGCCTGGATCACGCGGTGGCGCCCTCGGTCGGACAGAGAGGAAGGTTGTCATGAGGCGTTCTGTTGTACATTGGGCATGCATCTGCGCGTTACTCGCGTTTCCCATCTGGTCAGCTGGTGGGTGTGGTGACACCGAGGGCGGCGATGGCGGCACCGGCACCTCGGGTGGCAGCGGCGGCACTGGCGGCACCGGCGGCGGTACGGGAGGCACGGGAGGCACGGGAGGCAGCGCCCCAGAGCTCACCCTAGAGCAACAGGTTGTCGGGGCGTGGACCCAAAGCGGGTCCTGCGACGGCACCGATATCGAGATCGGCGAGTTTATCTGTCCGGGCGGGCGAGTGCGCGGTGCCGAGACGATCGGCAATTTCGACTTCCTCATCTGCGGGACTTGGACAGCACAGGAACCCGAGGATGTGACTGCGAGGGCGCAGCTCATCTCCGTGCAGGATCCCGGCGACCCTGCCAACGAGGACGTGT
Organism: Deltaproteobacteria bacterium; assembly: GCA_003647035.1. GTDB lineage: Bacteria > Myxococcota_A > Polyangia > Polyangiales > Houyiibacteriaceae > SG8-38. Next base: position 1,474 of record QMMB01000185.1, read on the forward strand.
TCACCTTCGAGTACACGTATGATTGGGACAACGATCAGCTCGTTTTGCACGGCGCCTGCGATATTCCGCTGCAACGACTCGAAGGAGGGGTGACCGCCGACGACTGCGAGAGCAGCACGTGCACTTCTGGAGGCGGGTCAGGTCCGGTGTCGTGCGGCACGGACTGCGACTGCGGGCGTTGCTGGTACTGCGAAAGCGGCACCTGCCGGTATGGTGGTGAGGGCGAGTTTGGCTGCTTTCGTGGCTGCGGCGAGTTCATTCCGTAGCTTCGATCACTGCAGGAAGGAAGGAGCACCAGCATGAAAAGACGCTACCTATTGCCGCTCTTCGCGGTGCTGTGGGTGGGTTTCGTCTATCCAACGACTCCCGAGCAAGCCGCCTCCGAGGGACCGGCGTCCTTTGTCGCGCCCAAAGACAAGGCGCTCGTGGTTTTCGTTCGACCCGGGAAGCTCGGGAAGGCGGTCTACTTCTATGTCCTCGATGAAAGCAAGGAGCTGGTGACGCTGTTCAAAGGCAATGAGCACGTCGCGATTACCGCTCCACCAGGCAAGCATACCTTCTACGTCGTCTCCGAGAATGCAGGAGCGGTCCAGGCCGAGCTCGGGGCCGGACGCACGTACATCATCTACACGCAGCCGAAGATGGGCTGGGGCAAGGCTCGGGTCATCGTCGAACCTGTCTTGCGCAGCTCTCCCAACTTCAAGGAATCCGCCGCGTGGGTGCGGGACACTAAGGCGGGCACGCCCGATTTCGACAAGGGAAACAAGTGGGTCAGAAAGCATCAGGACGCTATCAATAAGAGAATTGGCGAGGCGAAAAAGTCGAGCATGGGAGTCGAAGATGGACGAACGCAAGAAGAGGCAGGCGCCCTCTAGGGACGCTAAGACGATCATGAAGCTGGCGCCGGTGTTTGCGGTTTTGGTGCTGGGGTCGTTGACGACGACTGCACAGGCCCAGGATTGCGTTCCATCGTGTCGCGACGGGTACCTTTGTCATCAAGGCCAATGCATTGAAGCGTGCAATCCGCCTTGCCCCGACGGTGAACAGTGCATCGGGGATGGGCAGTGTGCGGCTCAGGAATCGACCTACGCAGCCGTTGACACCAGCGGCGGGTCCGGCGGGTCCGCTGGGTCCGTGGACACTGGTGGCAAGCCTTCGACCGCTATTCCCGCGACTTTCGTGGGGCTCGGCGGGTTCCTGCTGATCGCCGGCGGAGTTAGTTTTGCAACGGGTGAATGGAACTGGGACGCCTACTCGGCCTGGTGGGGCACCGGCCAGTGGGTGGGCGTCGTGCTCATGACTTGGGGCGCCATCTCGATCGCGGCGGCGACTCCATTCCTAGTAAGGCAAATCAGAGCCAAGAAGAGTTGGGAGCGTGAGCACGCGGGCGTGTTCGGTCGCGAGCTGACCATTGCGCCGATTTTTGTGCCGTCCCCTCGGAACCAAACCTACGGGCTCACTCTGCGTGGGAGGTTCTGAAGAACGATGATCAACGAGTCCCGCACGGGTCTAGTCTCGCTGACAAAGGAGGCTGCTATGAAGAGCTATCATTCTCGTTGGGGACAGGCAGCAGCCTTCTTGCTGATCGGCTTCGCAGGATGCGGCGAATCGCCAGGCGCCGCAGATCGAGATCCCAACGGAACCTGTTGGTCCGATGCTGGCTGTTTCAGCTATTTGCGCGATCTCTGTTTGGCCGAGGATGGAAACTCTTTCGGACACCAATCGTGCGCGGAGCTCGGATACACGGAGCTGTGCGGCGCCCTGGCAGTGAAGCCTGGCGCTTCGTGCCTCGACAACCGCAACCCGCCCGGTGAGTGCAGCGGTGCCAACGCACCCTGCGTCAAGAACTCCGACTGTTGCGCGAACCACCTTTGCGTGAGTTTCGGCGACACGACTATCTGCGCCCACGAATGCACGAGCAACTCGCAGTGTGTCAGCGATTGCTGCGCGGATTTGGAGGGAGGGGGCGGCGCTTGCGGAGCCGACAGCTTCTGCGATCCTGCAACCTCGGACCCGTGCGGTGATTGTATTTCGTCGTGCAGCGGTCTCGGCATTCCAGGCTGTTGCACAGGGCTTGGTTGCATCTGCGAGGACGAGTGCGCAGTCTCGGGCTGCACTCCCCCGGCTGAGTTCTGCTGCGGGCCGTATGACTGCATTTGCACGACGAACTGTCCGTACTGAGTGAAAGAAAGGGAGATTCTCAATGAAGAAGTGGAGTTTGGTGGCCGTCGTTTGCGCCTACTGCGAGTGACAGCGACGCGATTCAGATGCTCTCACCGGCGCACGACCCACTCGACAAAGTGGTATTTCGGTCTTCCGAGTAGATGCAGCAAGTGGCCGAGCACGTGGTGTCCGTTCCGCTGAACTTGTCGCAGACGTCCGTGGGCGACCAGCCTTCCAGGTAGTCGTCGATGTTGAACTCGTAGTAGTTGGTTGCCCACGCGGTGTAGTCACCACCGCCGCACGCGGAGTGCCGGGATTCGTACGTGCAGCAGTAGACCCCACCCTCATCGCCACAACCTAGGGCCATGAGAGACGTGCCCAGCGCCAACAGTGTGAATGCGTACTTCATGGGATCGCCTTTCGCTTTCTGCATTTGCAGTCATGGCCGTCGCAAGATCTAGGCCAGTATGCGCTCTCCTCGGGTAGCGTCGCCGTCGTCCAGAGACGGGGCCCTCGAAGTGCGACGTGGGGACGTTCGAGTTGGAGTAGGGTCGAGCCTCGCAATACAATGATCTTCAGCGCAGTTTTTTCGCAGTCCGAGTGAAAGAAGCGCATCGAGTGCACGGGGTACAAGCGCGTTACAGTGGGAGAAGCCCCTCAATCGAGCCGGTACGCGTTTTGCAGCTGAGAGAAACGTTGTCACGAGGTACTCGGTCGCTCGTCGAACGTGACTCGAACAGGATGGAGGATGCACATGCGATGGATTCTGTTTTCCGTGGGGCTCGGCATGCTGGCCTTCATTGGCTGCGGCGGTTCGGATGCCGACGGCAGCGGCGGCACCGGTGGGCAGACGCTGGATCCCAATGTCGCGCCCGTGACCGACGGCACTTGGTATCGCCCCGCGGTCACTGCGACATGGGCGTGGCAGCTTCAGGGCACGTTGAACACGAGCTACGACGTGGATATCTACGACATCGACCTGTTCGACACTGACGCTGCTGTCATCACCGCGTTGCAGGTCGAGGGGCGCCGCGTGTTGTGCTATTTCTCCGCAGGCAGCTACGAGGATTGGCGCCCGGACGCGGCCGCCTTCGAGGCTTCTGATCTCGGCAATACCCTGAGCGGATTCGAGGACGAGCGCTGGCTGGATATCAGATCTAGCAACGTACACGAAATCATGTATGCGCGTCTCGATCTTGCCGTTCAGAAGGGATGCGACGGTGTCGAGCCAGACAATGTCACCGCCTACGAGGAGGACTCTGGTTTCAGTCTCACAGCCACGGATCAACTCGCCTTCAATCGGCATCTCTTCAACGCGGCGCACCAGCGCGGCCTTGCAATCGCGCTCAAGAACGATCTCGGGCAAATCGCGGAGCTCATCGACTACGTCGACCTCATGGTCAACGAGCAATGTCACGAGTTCGACGAGTGCAACACGCTGCAACCCTTCACGAATGCAGGTAAACCGGTGCTCAATGCGGAGTACCTCGCCGCCTACCGCAACGCGCCGGAAACAGTGTGTGCCGCTGCGCTGAACAGCAATCTGCGCACCCTGATACTGGACGAGGAGTTGGACGACTCCTTCCGTTTCAGTTGCGATGACGATTGACCGCCCGAAGTCAGGAGTTGGTTGTGCAATCTCGGTTGGGAGGCGTCTCGATGGCCTGTGCAGCTATCCCAGCGCACCGGTCGACACTCGGTGCAATGAAGATGGCGGCCGCGTCTGCGACGGGTTGGAATAGGTTTGGGGAGCCGAAGCGGGCTCGCTATGGTGAAGGCGGGGAAACGACTAATGTCACGATTCAATAGGTGCGCGTGCGTTATCGGCCTGGCACTGACCCTGTGCGGCTGCGGCGAGTCGCTGCCTGACGATCCGCGCACCAATCCAAATGAGGGGCCGCCAACAGGCAACGGAGACGGCACCTGTAGCGTGCTTGTGGAGGCCCAGGAGGAGGATGTCTCCGATCCCGGCACGGTGATTGGGGATGGAACTCCGGAAAGCTGTACATCTAACGCGTTCGTTGAAGCCGTTGCGCTCGGCGGAGTGATCACGTTTGACTGTGGGCCGGACCCGGTCGTCGTCACGCTCGATCGAACAGCGAAGGTATTCAATGACCAGAAGCCCGACATCGTCATCGACGGCGGCGGCAAAGTGACATTGAGTGGCGGCGGGCGCGTGCGCATTCTGTATCAGAACGCGTGTGACCAACAGCAAGTCTGGACGACGTCGCATTGCCAGGACCAGGACCACCCACGCCTGACTGTGCAGAACCTGACTTTCGTCGATGGCAATGCGAAGGCGGAAGAGGATGGCGGCGGCGCGATTTTTGTTCGTGGCGGACGTTTCAAAGTGATCAACTCGCGGTTCTTCAACAACGTGTGCCATGACGTCGGTCCTGACGTCGGCGGTGGCGCGATTCGGGTCTTCGACCAGCACGAAGATCGCCCCGTGCACGTCGTGAACAGCACCTTTGGTGGAGAAGGGCTTGGGAACGTGTGCTCGAACGGCGGCGCCCTGAGCTCGATCGGAGTGTCGTACACGGTCGTCAACAGCGCGTTCACCTACAATGAAGCGATCGGCAATGGAGCCAACCCACAGCGGTCAGGAACACCGGGCGGCGGTAGCGGAGGCGCAATCTACAACGACGGCAATACGTTTACGCTCGCCGTTTGCGGAACCCACATGGCCAACAACACGGCCAACGAGGGCGGCGGCGCGATCTTCTTCGTGAGCAATGACCGCACCGGCACCTTGCTCATCGAAGACTCTGTTTTGGACAACAACCCAAGCGCCGGCTTCGAAACGCAAGGCTACCCAGGCATCTTCGTCCTAGCGAACGGCAACCCCCAGGTAACCAACTCGGTCATCCAATAGTTCGTCCTGGGCAGGCTCGGCTAGGGTGCTTGTGTGGGCGGCGTCTAGGAAATGGAGGACGGCGACGAGCATGTGGGAGGTCCGGGGGGAGCAGAAGAGGTCGAAGGCGTGCTGGGCGCCCTTGAGCTCGGCGTAAACGACCTGGGCCTTGGTTGTCTTGCGTAGTTGGGTGGCGAA
>QMMB01000186.1 GCA_003647035.1 Deltaproteobacteria bacterium
AATTGTCGACCATGATTTGATTCCTCCGGTTGTTGGGGTGAGGTACGCCCCAGCGCGACGGACGTTTCGTTCGTGGCAGTGATGCCGCGAATCTGGGCACACGGCGCTGCCAATCATCGCTGGCGTCGCCAGTCACGGCGCCCGATGGTATTCGAGCTCATAGCTGACGCGATTGGGCAGATGTTCGCTCTCGATGCGCGTCCAAACGGACACCGAGCCGTCCTCACGAAAGCGAAACTGACGCGAGAGCAAGTACAAAGAGTGCCGCTGCATCGCCCAACATCCCTCTTCTTCCTCCAACAGCATCGGCAGGGAAGTCTGCGTACGTACGCTTGCGGCCGTGTCACGTTAGCCGGATCGCAGCTAGCTCTCCGGAAATGATCGCTAGATAACGGGCCCTCCTCTCTTCCGTACACAAGTAGTGGAACGACAGAATCATTACCAGACGACGCTCACGGTCACGATGATCATCGAGACGCGCCTCGGTGTCATCGGTGCACTGTTGGAAAAATTCGCGCTCGCCCCCAGGCTATGCGCCACACTCGGCGAGTCCGTCGCTCAGTTCAAGTACTACGTCGAGACCGGAAAACCACTTCCCGGTGACGCGCCCGGACTACTCCAACCAAGCGGCGCGTGAGCGTGAGCTCCCAACCGCAGGACGTCCGTCATCTTGAGACGCGCCTTTCCGTCAATCTGGATCGCGTAGGCAAGATCGCCAACGCCGGCATCGTGCTAGCACTCGTCGGGTCGGTACTGCTCGGGCATTTCGTCTCGTTCTACTTCCACTTTCTCACGGTCTTTCTGATCCTGCTGAATCTGTTGAACTTCTATTGGAGGCACGTCCAGAAGGCCCACACGCTGCTCTCTAACTTCGGGTTCACCGCGCAGCTTCGCTATCTGATCGAAAGTGTCGGTCCGGAGTTTCGACAGTATCTCTATTCGAGTGACAACGAAGAACGCCCCTTTTCTCGGAACGAGCGAACCGAGGTCTACCGAAAAGCCAAGGGCATCGACTCGTCCGCAGCCTTTGGGACTCAGCTTGATTGGGAGTCGGGGAACCACATCTTGCTTCGCCATTCATTCTTCCCGACGACCACCGACAAGCTCGAGCCGTTTCGAGTCACGTTCGGAGAAGAACGAGAGATCGCGACGGCATACGCGATCAGCCATCCCGTGATGATTAGCGGCATGAGCTTTGGCGCCCTTGGGAGCCATGCGGTGAGAGCGCTCGCCAGAGGTGCGAAGAAGGCCGGCATTCCGATGAACACAGGGGAGGGTGGCTATCCCAAGTACCACTTGATGGAAGGGGCCGATCTCATTTTTCAGATCGGCACCGCGAAGTTTGGTGTGCGCCACGAGGATGGACGTTTGCACGAGGGCAAGCTCGCCGAGCTCGCGGCGAAAGAGCCGATTGCGATGGTAGAGATCAAGTTCTCCCAAGGGGCCAAGCCTGGCAAGGGAGGGTTGCTGCCCAAGGAAAAGCTCAGTCAGGAGATCGCTGAGCTCCGCGGGGTCCCGATGGGGCAGGACGTCGTCTCACCGCCGCGTCCGCTGGAGTGTGTCGATGAAGCGTCCACCGTAGCGTTCATTCGCCGGGTGCAAGAGGTCGCCGGCCTTCCGGTCGGCATCAAGTTCTGCCTTGGGCGCAGTGTGGAGCTGAGGCGCCTCGTGTTGGAGATGAAACGACAAGGTGTCTTCCCTGACTTCATGACCGTGGATGGTGCAGAGGGAGGCACCGGTGCCGCTCCTAGGAGCTTCATGGATGGGCTTGGCCTTCCGCTGCTGGAAGGGCTTGCTCGAGTGCAGAGCGTGTTGGAGGAGGAGGGGGTGCGGGATCGGCTCAAGCTCATCGCCTCGGGCAAGCTCATCGACGCTCGACGCCAGCTCATCGCGATGTCCTTGGGGGCTGACGCCTGCTACACGGCGCGAGGTTTCATGTTGGCCCTCGGCTGCATCCAGGCCCTTCAGTGCAATCAGAACACATGCCCGGTGGGCATCACCACGCACAATCCACGCCTGGAGCGAGGGCTCGACATCGAGGCGAAGTCGACGCGAGTGGCCAACTACGTAGCCGGGCTGTGTCACAACTATGTGGAGATGCTTGCCGCCACAGGCAAGACCGCCGCTTCCGAGCTCGGTCGCGACGATCTTTTCCTTCCAGGTGCCCATCAAGGAGGCGCGTCATGACGAATCGCTACGTGCAGATGGCCTTGAGGCTCGTGGTCGCCGCGATCCTTCTTCCTGTCGGCTACTCGAAGCTCGCGGCCGGGGGGATGGACGTCATGCTGTTTGAACGGCTAGGCATGGAGCCCCACGGACGGATCATCATCGGCCTGCTGGAGATCACCGCTGGGCTACTCATGTTATCGCCGCAGGCGGCAAGCGGCGCACTGATCGCCGTCGGCATCATGTTCGGCGCGATCCTCGCCCATAGCACGGTACTCGGCGTCGACGTTGGCGATGGCGGAAGACACGTAGCGATGCTGACGCTCGTGCTCGTCTCGTCGATTCTCGTCTTGTATGCACGGCGGCGTGACTTGCCGATCATCGGGACGACCCTCGGCGCGGGTGACAACCGAGACCCCTAGTCCCCGAGGAGCTCCGCCGCTTTCCCGCAACTGGTTTTTCGTGTTGGCGTTTTCGTTCTTCGCCTTCACCCACCGCCGAACGGGTTCGGCTTCCACATCCGCACGCCGAGCAAGATCGGCACAACTGCGTATGGGCCGTTGAACGCCCAGAAGATCAGCGTCTCCCCCGGAGCTGGTCCCAGCCAGTACTCCCACGTGATGTACTCGATCATGCCGTGAAGCATCGCGCCGACGTAGACGAGCGCCATTGGACGAATCCAGTTCTTTCCTTTGATGAAGGCGAAGACCAACAGCAAGTAGAAAGGCCCGTAGATGAAGGCCGAGATAGCAGTCCCCACGCGAAGGTACTCATGCTCCGCGGCGAAGTAAGTGTCTGCTGCGAACTCGGCGTACCAGCGGTTCGCGCGCGCCCAAAAAGCATCGCCCTGCAATAGGTCCAGCGCATGCCATGCGTCGGAGAAGAACGACGAGAACGCAAAGAATGAGAAGATGACGATGAAGAAAATGTCACGCCGTCGATTGCTGAGCGGTGTTGTGATGCCTGTCGGACCCATGCAGCCTCCGTGGAAGAGTTGGCAGAGGGTATCCGCCAAGCCCGCCCGAGCAAAGGGCTTTCAGCCTTGTCGTCACTTCTTATCGCGGACGAAAGCCGCGAACAGCAACGCCGCCGTAAGCGCCGTGCCGGCTCCGACGTAGAAGGGCGCCGCCGGTCCAAACCCCGACCAGGAGCCGACGCCCTGCCAGAGTACCCCTGCGATCAACGAAGCGGGGAGGTCGATGATCCCCAGCACCGCGTGGTAGCTGCCGTAAGCGGTGCCGCGAAGCGTCGGCCGAGTCCGCGAAAGCCAAATCGCCTCGGGGCGGCTCACGCGTCCCACAAAAGAGGCCATCGCCGTGTCCGTTTCGGGCATCAACGCGTGTCCTTACTGCATCGACGCCCACACCGGTCTGCTCCAGGGTGCGGACCAGCAGGATATCGCCACATCCATCCGCAACGGACAACCCGAGGCCATCACGGACGATCCTACCCGCGAGCTCGTTCGCTGGGCGCTCGCAACCCGCAGCCCCGACGACCCGATGCTCGCAAACCCACCTTTCTCAGACGAAGAAGCACCTGAAGCCATCGGTACCGCACTCGCCTACCACTATGTCAATCGCATGGTGCACGTGTTCCTCGGGGATGATCTCGTGCCTCTTCCTTCCGGCTTCCAAAGCATTGCGCGCCGCGTCTACAGTGCGACGTTTGCGAAGCGCATGGTGCGACGCGGCGGGGAGCCCGGGGCATCGTTGGATCTGCTTCCCGATGCTCCACTGCCCAGCGACCTGCGTTGGGCAGAGAGCAACTCGGTCATCGCCGGCGCTTGGGCCCGGTTCGCGGCCGTCGTAGATCAGGCCGGACAGCGCGTCTTGCCGGAACCCGTGAGAGCACTGCTCCTGACGCGGCTCGCAGAATGGAACGGCGAGGACCCCGGAATGAGCGCCACGTGGGTCGAGGATGCAGTCGCATCACTCGACGAGACACATCGGCCTGCAGCTCGCTTCGTGCTTCTCGTGGCCTTTGCTTCGTATCGAGTGGATGACAGCGCTGTGGAAGCGTTCCAGGCGGTAACACTAGGCGACCGCGACCTGGTGGAGACCGCCGCCTGGGCAGCCTTTCAAGCTGCGCGCCGCATTGGAAGTTGGCTACAAACGCCCAACGCGGATTAGTCGGTCCAGAAGTTCTTCGCGACCTTGCGCCGGGCATTCCAGAGATCCGACTTTTCGGCGAAGCCGGTAACGCCAAGCCCCTTGTCGGCATCGGAAACCTGCCAAGCCCCATTGACCGCAGCCGTAAGCGCACCAGAAAGTGCCTCGAAACCCTGCGCTGTGTAGAGGTCGCACTCGACGCCCCGATTGATGATGTACTTGAGCTGACGCACCGCTTGATGGTTCTTGGTGAGGAGCACTTCGATCAGCCCATCGACGCCAGCGTTGAGCGCATCGTTGGGGACGATACGGTTCCAGAGCGTGAGCTCGCGTGCGCGTTGCGCCGAATGGAGCGCGCCGAGAAGATTGATCTCCTTCGTCATCCTCCGTCCGATGAGGCGCGCCATGCGCGTCGTTCCGCCCCAGCCAGGCGTGATCCCCACATCGACTTCCGGCATTCCCCACTTCGCCTGCTCGGTCGCCACGACGAAGTCGCAGGCCATGGTGATCTCGAGGCCGCCTCCGACCGCATACCCGTCGACCGCAGCGATCGTGATCTTGTCGAGCTCTTCGAGCCGGTTGGCCATGCTCTGGTAGTGGCGAACGCGCCGCATCACGCCGTTGGCGTCTCCCCAGAGCGGCATCTCGGTGATGTCATCGCCGGCACAGAAATGGCCGCCTGCGCCCCGAATCACGAGCACCTTGATCGACTCGGAGTCCTGCACATGATCGAAAGCCGAGATCAGCTCGTCTGACATCTTCATCGAGAGCGCGTTGCGTCTTTGCGGCCGGTTGAGAAGGATCTGCGCAACGGCGCGATCCTCGGTGTACTCGATGTGCTCATAGGTTTCTGTGTTTTCCATGCTCGATTCCTTGCTGTGGGTCCAGAATATGGACCGACGCTAGCAGACACAGTCCAGAAATGCTACCTACAAAACATGAGTCGACATCAGGGGCCGAAAGAAACCCATATCCAGCACTCCGCGGACGACCTGCTCGGAGGTGAACGCATCGATTCGCTGACCGCTGTCATGGGCGACCTCGGTGATCGGTGGTCGCTCCTCGTCTTGCGAGAGGCCTTCTTTGGCGTGCGCCGATTCGTCGACTTCCAGCGCAATCTCGGGATCTCCCGCACCCAGCTTTCCACCCAGCTCACGGAGTTGGTCGATCGCGATATTCTGACGCGGCAGAGGTACCAGACGCGCCCGGAGCGCCATGAATACCGGCTCACCGACAAGGGCCTGGATTTGTTCACGGTGATCGTGGCTCTGCTCCATTGGGGCGATCGTTGGTTGCTCGACAAGCCGCTGCTCCGCCTCGAGCATCATGATTGCGGCGGGTCCGTCGAAGTCGAGCTACGTTGCAGCAAATGCGACGAGTCGGTCGATGCGCGCACGACCCGCTATCGCAAAGCTTCCGAGAAGAGGAAATCGAAGCGATGACGTCACGACCTGTTGTTCTAATCACCGGAGCGTCGTCCGGCTTTGGCAAGGCCTGCGTCGATCATCTCGCGCAGCTCGGCTACCGCGCCTATGGTACCAGCCAGCGCGCCATAGCCGTCATGGAGCACGACGAGCAGCACGGAGCAGCCCTCGATGATCCTCGCCATTGATCTCGGCACCTCAAATGTCAAAGCCGCCGTCGTCCGACGCGACGGGGAGCTCGTAGGGACCGGCCGTGCGTCCGTCGAAACGAAGCTTCTGCCCAACGGTGGTGCCGAGCAAGATGCGGAGCAGATGTGGCAAGCCGTCCTCGAAGCCTCGGCACAGGCTCTCGCGCTAGTAAAGGACAAGCACGCCATCAAAGGTGTTGCCTGCGACAGCCCGTACTCTTCCAGTGTCCCGGTCGACGCCCATGGCCGCCCCACCGCCAGCGCGGTGCTGTGGAAGGCCGAGCGCGGTGCCCCGGCGCGGCTCGAGAAGTTACCGGGTGGGCGGGGCATGAACCCGAGCATTTTTCAGAAACTGCGCTGGCTGCAGATTCACGCCATACCACCGCTCGACTCGGGCGCTGATTCGCTCGCCCACATGCGCTGGCTCAAGCTCGCTCGGCCCGAGGTCTACGCCAAGACTGCCACTTTTCTCGAGCCGATGGACTACATCACCATGCGGCTGTGCGGGCGCCGGGTCGCCAACCGATGTTCCGTGTTCATGATGTTGCTGACCGACAACCGGTGCGCGGATCCCGTCTATCACCCGCGTCTGGTCAAATGGTCCGGCCTCGATGCCGACAAGCTACCGGAGCTCGTCCCGGTCGACGAACCGCTCGGCCCGCTTCTGCCCGACGTGGCTAAAGGCCTCGGCCTTTCCAAGGAAGCGTTGGTCTTCCCTGTGATCAACGACACCTTGGCTGGGGGTATCGGCACCTACGCGTTTTCGGGTGACCATGTCGGGATCGCGATGGGCAC
>QMMB01000187.1 GCA_003647035.1 Deltaproteobacteria bacterium
GGTCGGTACCTTTCGGACGGCCCCCTGTTCGACGGTCCACGCGCAAAGCGTTTCACCACACCAAAATTGAAACCCCGGATCGTCGATCACGTCGACTTCGCAGTAGCTGCCCATCGTGACTAGGCAGACCGGAACGAGAACCGCCAAGGCGAATCGGTTCATAGCCGCCTCCCGAAGCGGCCGCTGAGGCCGGTGATGAGCAAACCCCCGCCACTTTGGTGTCGATCACCCAGCCGGTTCTCGAGCGACGGGGCGAAGACGTATCCGCCTTGGAACAAGAACCCTACGTGTTCGCCCATCATGACTTCTCCGCCGACGAGTCCCATTAGGTTGTAGCTGACTTTGAGCTCCTTGTATTTGGACTGGGTGGGTGCCGCGCTGGTGCGAGTGTACAGGCGCGATGGTGTGAAGGCCGGTCCGATACCGAACTGAACATAGCCTCGAAAACGTCCGCCGGGCGTCGGCATGAACGCGCGGGCATGCACGTCGAGCGTCCAGGTACCCCATTCGAAGCGGTCGTCGGGACCGATGCCGCTCGACCTCGTCCACTGCTGGTGATCGAGGAGGTTGGTCTGCAGCAACACGCTGAAGTAGCGAAACAGAGTCTTCTCGACGGCGAGAGACATACGGTATCGCGAAAGGCGGTCTCTGGCGTAACCGAAGTTTTCGAGAGTCCCCGTGTAAGCGGTGTCGGCTGTCCAGCCACCACCGAACCCGAATTCGAGGCCCCAGCTTTGCCCGTCGGCGAAGTCGTCGTCGGCTAACACGGGTGTGGCGCCGAGTAAGCAGGTCAAGGCCAGCGCCATCGCGAGGATATGTTTAAGGTGCATATCGAACTGCCGTGCAAGGGCCATGCCGCCACGAAAACACTGACCTTTCGTTTGCGGTGTAGGGGTCAACCGTGACTGAGATTCACAGCGTGTTGCCGCGAGCCACGTCTTCGTCGAGCCCACCCTGCAGCAACTTGGTGCAAGCTCGACTACCCAAAACCGCCGAAGAGCACCACCACTTGCAGCGCGCCGATGCCGGTGCCGATCACGCCGCCGGCTAGGACGAGCTTCCACTCGTCCTTCTGGAAAACCGGGCGCAAGATGCCGCTGAACTCGTCCGCGTCGAGGGCGCCCAGGTTCGCTTCGAGCTGGGAGTGAATGTGGTGCGACTGGTCTGCAAAGGTCTTGATCTGGCTGTTGCTAGTCATGTCCGCATTCCGGACCCGATCGAGCAGGTCGGCCTTGGCCTCTTCGAGCTTCTCCTTGGACACGAGCATCGCCACCATCGCGTCGCGCTCGTATTCTTTCATGCTCTCCTCGACCTGGCCTTCGAGAATGTCCAGCACGCGCTGGCGATTGGGGCCCTCGCTGAGGTGCTGCATCATGTTGTCGGCGTTCAGCACCCGCCCGGCGATCACGTCGGCGAACGACGCCGCCACCTCGCGCTGCCGCTTGATGAAGACCCCCTGAATGCGAAAAGGGCCAATTTGCTTGGGCTCGCGGGGCTCGAAGATCAGATTTAGCGCAAGCCAGTTGGTGATGTAGCCGACGAGGAAACCGGCAGCGGGGAGCACCCAGCCAGCCGGGTAGATGATCCAGACTCCCATCTGGATGACGCCGAAGAGGAAGCCGAACCAAAGGCCTGAACGCTCGATGAACTTGAACTCGGGCCCCGCGATTTCGATCAGCACACGGCCGAGTAGCGCGCGGTCCTCCAGCATCGCCTCGCGCACGTTGGCGCCGATGTCGATGAAGTCGCCTGCCTCCTTGGCCATGCGGTCGAGGATGTCGACGGTCACGCGGCGCACGTTGCGACGGACCAGCATGTTGATGTACTCGCGCAGCTTCTCGCGAGCACGCGCCCAGGAATCGGGCGCAATGTTCGTGGAGAACTCGCGAATGATCTGCTGTGCGACATCCTCGACGACCTTGTCGAGCTCTTCGTTGTCATCGTGGTCGATGTTTGCGAAGATCTTCTCCATGTCGACCAGCTTGTCGCGGATGAGCACGCTGAAGCTCTGCGACATGTGCTCGGCGTTCTTCGGAATGACGCCCTGCCAGCCGAACAGCGGCGGAATCCCGACGAACTCGACCGGGTAGAGGGTGGCCTTGACGGCGAGCCAGTTCGTAAACCAGCCGATGAACCCCGCAATGAACGGGATCAGGAGAACCAGGGGGTTGAAGTCGTGCATATGATGTCGCGCTGGCTATTCCGCCGCTTCTTCTTTCGCTTCGCCGAGCTTCGCCATCACGACGCGCGCGCCGTTCAGGCCAGGCAGGCAGGTGACACCGGGGCCGGGGTGGCACGCCCCGCCAGCCATGAAAAGGTTCTCGAGCGGGGTCTCGTAGCCACCGTCCCAACCTGGAACCGGGCGATCGCCAAACATTTGGCCTGGATGTAGGAGGCCCATCGAGAAGTCGCCCTCGGTGGCGTTGAAGGCCTTCTCGAAATACCGCTGGGTGAAAACCGCCTGGTCCATGATCAGGTCGCGGAAGTCGGGCACGACCTTCTCCATCGCCCCGATCATCCGATCGACCATGAGTTTCTTCATCTCGTTGTGCTGGCCGACCGGAATGTCGGTCGGGAAGTAGTGCGAGAACATGGTGCAGGTATGCGTGCCGTCGTCCGGCGAGAGGCTCGAATCGAGCTGCGACGGGAAGTAGCAATACACGGCTGGGTCGTCGGCGACCTGCCCTGCCCTCGATTGGTGCCAAGCACGGTGAAGCTGCTCGGGCGACTTGATGTACGCGACGAGCCAGCTCTGTACGGTACCATTCACGAACGCGAGTTGGTTCGTGAATGTCGGAAGACGCTTGATGGTCATGTGGACTTGTAGATAGCCGTTGGCGTATTCGATATCATCGACCGCGTTGGTGAAGTCCGTAGGCAGACTACCGGGCTCGCAGAGACTCCCGAAGGTCATCTTCGAATCAAGTGTCGAAATGACCGCCCGGGAACGGAGCTCCTGACCGTCCTTCACGCGAACGCCGACGACCGCGCCGTCCTCGACGATAAACTGCTCGACGATCGCTTTGAAGCGCACCTCTCCGCCGTACCGCTCGAATACCTTTTGCAACGTGGTGGAGACCGTGCCGATGCCGCCCTTAGGGATCTTGAAATCGTAAGTATCGCCCGCCGTGTAGTGGTACGACATCGACAGAGCGCTGCCCTTGGTGAACGGGCCCATGTGCGTGCCGTCGATGGCCGAGGCGGAAAGCGAGCCCTGGATCGTGCCGTGTTTGCCAGACTCCTTGAAGAACTCGCGGATCACTTCGATCGCGCTCCCGTAGCTGAGCTTCGAGAGAGCGCGCCGCGTTTTCTCGTCCGGCGCCATGGCGATGATCTCTTCGAGTGTGGGCGGCTGCTCGTGCATGTACTTCTCGAACATCTCTTTGAATGTCGCGAAGAACGAGCCTAGCTTGTTGAAACCATCGAGGGCTTCGATGCCGTGGTCTTCGGCGAGGTGGTTCGCAAGGTCGATCGGGTCGGTGTAGCCGATGAAGGGAGTGTCTCCTTCGTCGCCGAAGACGGTGAACGAGCTCTCCGGCCGAATGAGCTCGAATCCTTCCTTGTCCATCTCGAGGTACTTGATGAGCTCCTCGCGGAAGATCAGGAGGGCCCAAGCGCCGACGCTGTGCTTGTAACCTTTGAAGAGCTCCTTGGTCGCGGCTTGTCCGCCAGGCCAGTTGGTCTTCTCGAGGATCAGGACCTTCTTGCCAGCGCGCTGGAGCTCGACTCCGGCGGTGAGGCCATTATGGCCTGCGCCCACGATTATTACGTCATACTCGGACATCAATACGTTCCTTTCGAGTCAGCTGGCTTTCTTCACGCGGAAGTGCGAGGTGGCGACGGTAAGGGTAAGGGATCTCTCTGGATGGATCTTCTGGGCTCGCTCGAAGAGCGTCTCTTCGGTTTCGCCTCGCTCCAGATCTTGGACGCAGACCTCCGGCGGGCAGGCGGCCGCGCACATCTGCTCGTCATGGTGACCGACACATTCGGTGCAAAGCATGGGATCGATGACGAAGATTTCCTCGCCCATCGAGATTGCTGAGTTCGGGCACTCGTCTTCGCAAGCCCCACAGTTAATGCAGTCGTCTATGATAGTTGTCGCCATGTCGGGCCTCTGGTGATGACGCAGCTCCGGCTGCGAAGAGGTTCGTACCACAGCATGACACAACAAACAAGACTTGTATCATGTTTCTTTTTCTTTCCATGGCCGTTTCGAGTGCACGTCGGGTGGGAGGCGACGAAAAACCCTGTATTTATGAGCCAACCCCAAAGAAGCGGACACCATGAAGTACGCCAAACCCTATCTCCTCTTCACCGTGCTCGTTTGGCTGCCTTGGGGCCTGATGTGCGTGTTCGACATCACGGTAATCGCTGACATCATCGGCGTTTCCGGCATGACCCCGAGTGGTAACAGCGACCTCCGTGCCATGTACGGCGGGGTCCAAACCGCGGTCGGCTTGATAGCCGCGTTGGCTTTGTACGACACGCGGTTCTTCCCGAACCTGCTGTTCACCCTGGCGTTCGTCGGCAGCTGCCTTGCGTTGAGACGGGCCGATGGCTTGTTCGGCGACGACAGGGGCACCGCATACACGTGGGGCGTCCTGGCCTATGAGTACTTCGCAGCGATCTCCTCGGTGGTCTGGCTGAGAATCCTGCCTCGTCTACCCAAATAGCCCCATCACCATGAGGTCGGCGGCGGAACCGGAATAGGCCTCCTGCATCTCGGGCGACGCGGGCGTGGAGTAGCCGAGTTTCTCGAAAAGCGCGTCATGCGTGAAGAGGAGCGACGTGGTGCTCAGCACATGCAGCGCGAGGAAGGCCGGGTCCATGTCGCAGATGCCGTGAGGGCGCGCGGCTTCGAGGAAGCGGCCCGTGATCTCGATGGCTGGCTCGAGGAATCGTTTGTAGAGAAAGTCCAAACGCTCCCCGCCCCGACCGGACTCGTCAGCAATGATCGAAAGTACGGCGGGGTGCCGTGCGGCTTCCATGAATGTCACACCGAGCAGCCGGCGCACGCTGCCCACCGGATCAGAATCGCCGATCGCGCCCTCAAGGCGGGTCAGAATCTCGGTCGTGGATTGACCCAGGCTGTGCTCGACCGCCGCGTACCAGAGCTCGGACTTCGAGCCGAAGTAGTGATGCACTAAGTTGTGGCTAACGCCGAGTTGCCGGGTCAGCTCACGTACCGACATGGCGTCGTACCCGTGCTCAGCAAACGCCTCGAGTGCCGATTCCATGATCCTCTCACGCGTCTCGTCGCCATCGGCGCCGGGGGGGCGGCCGACCAAGGGTTTCCTCGTAGCGCTGGAAGATCTTGACATCTGACAAGTTATAGACAATAAAATGGGACATCTGTCAAGTTCCATCGAGGAGGCCCTGTTGAGCATCGACTTCGAACCCATGCGCAGCGCCGACATGGCGAACCCGTTCGCGATATACAAACGCCTCCGCGATGAAGCGCCGGTGCACTGGGCGGCAGAGTCCAGCGTGTTCTGCATCTCTCGGTACGAGGACGTCTCGCACGTCCTGACCACGCCGAGCGTGTTCTCTTCGACCGGTTTCTTCGACACGATTATTGCGCAGCGCTGGGAGAACCTTGGCTGGCGAGACGTCTTCGAAATGTTGCGCATGGTCGTACGGACACGGCTGAATCCGCTGGGGTTCAAGTCGGGGCTCGAATCCGTCATCCTCGTCGACCCGCCCCGTCATGGAGAGCTTCGCGGGATCGTCAACCGCGGCTTCACGCCACGGCGCATCGCAGTCTGGGAGGAGCGCACGCGTGAGATCAGCAGGGAGTGTCTCGCGCCGCTGCGTCGAGGGGAGTCGTTCGACATTGTCCAGCAACTCGCGGTTCCGCTCCCGGTCACGGTGATCGCGGAGATGCTTGGGGTCGAACCGGAACGACCTTTCCCTAGTACCCACCCTGGTCGAAGAAACGCTTCGGTACGAGTCACCGCTTCAGATGGTGTTTCGCAAGGTCATGGAGGACACAGAGGTCTCGGGCACGACGATCCCGAAGGGGAGCAGTGTATGCGCGCTGCTGGGCTCGGCAAATCACGATGAGCGGAAGTTCCCGGACGCGGAGCGCTTCGACCTTCGGCGAGATAGCAAGCGTCACGTGGCCCTCGGCAAGGGGATTCACTTCTGCCTGGGCGCGCCGCTGGGCCGGCTCGAGGCGCGCGTCGCCCTTGAAGAGCTGATTCCCCTGCTCAGCGCGCAAGATGCGATCGAACCCGACCCGCCGATGATCGACTCGTACATAGTACGCGGGCGGTCGCGCCTGCTCTTCAACGAAGCGCAAAGCGCCGCAGCAGTCTCAGACGCAGCTCAATAGAAGTGAACGTCGGCCTGCATACCGCGTTCGCCCGGGTGCATCGACAGCTCGGTGACGAAGTCCGGTTCGAAGCCATCGGCGAGGTTTGGTTCGACGCGTTGAAGGAGCGTCGCAAGGATCATTCGCATCTCCATCATCGCGAACTGTTTGCCTAGGCACACGAGCGGCCCGGCCGCGAACAGCACGTATGCGCCGCGGGGAAAGCTCGCTCGAACTCGCGCGTCCAGCGCTCGGGCCGGACCGCCATCGGGTTGTCGTAATACTTCGGGTTCCGGCCCGCCGCGATGTGGCTGATGACGACCGTCAGCCCCTTTTTTTCGTCGTAGCCCTCGACCA
>QMMB01000188.1 GCA_003647035.1 Deltaproteobacteria bacterium
AGATACACCAGTCTCCGCGATGCTGGCCTTTGGCCGAGTACCCCTGTAAAATCAAAGCGTTCCTTTGGGTTCGCGGAATGATTTCGGCGACTTGACACCCCCCCAGGCCCGTGCTCTCTTCCGGGCCTCTTATTTGTCGGGAGCATTGCAGTGAAGCGGACCTATCAACCACATCGTAAGCGCCGTCTTCGGACACACGGGTTCCGCGCGCGTATGAAGACCAGAGGCGGGCGGAGCATCATCAACGCTCGCCGTCGTAAGGGGCGTACGCGCCTCACCGTGTCCTGCTACAAGAAGTAGCTCAAGCGTTGCAAGGATGCCTCGTGCATCAAGAAGGACAGGGACTCCAAGCGACAAGCCGCAACGGTTTCGGCGCGGCGATCGGCTGAAAAAGCGCTACGAATTCAGGCAAGCACAGCTCAGCGGGCGACGAATCCACACTCCCCACTTTCTCATCATCGTCCGAGCAAATGGACTACAAAACAGGCGACTTGGGATCACCGTGACGAAGAAAGTGGGCAACGCAGTGCAGAGAAACCGCATCAAGCGGGTCGTACGCGAGGTGTTCCGCCGGAATCGTCAACTGTTTCCGGCCTCCCATGATCTGGTGTTCATCGCGAAGCGTGGCGCTACGGACATCGACTACGGCTCGCTGTTGTGCGAGCTGCAACGCGCGGCGCGGAGGCTGCGGCCCGAGGCGACGCCATGATCCGCGCGACGCTGCTTTTCTTGATTCGTCTCTATCAAATGACACTGTCGCGTCTCCTCGGCCCTTCCTGCCGATTCGAGCCTTCCTGCTCGCACTACACCGCGACCTGCATCGAGCGCTTTGGTGCAGCGCGTGGCTCGTGGCTCGGGATCAAACGCATCGGACGTTGCCACCCCCTCAACCCGGGCGGGTACGATCCTGCGCCGCGCGCGGAGCACTATCACTGCGGTGGGGTGCACAATGGATGATCGAAAGCAGCTACCCATCGGCCTGATGGTGCTGCCACTGGTGGCGCTCGGCGCGATGCTGGGCGTGCAGTACTTCGCGCCTCCCAAGGCGCCGATCGAAGAAGCCGGCGCACAGCAGGCCGCACAGCAGGCTCGAGGGCCCGGCGCACAACCCGCCGCCGACCCCACCGCGGCAGCAACGCCAACGCAATTCTCGGCGGCCGACTCGCGCTCACGCGCGGAATCCCAGCAAGTCTACCGGCTCGAAAACGATCGGTTCATAGCGTCGTTCACCGACCTGAACACCGCCCTGGTGAGCTTGCAGGTCAAAGGCGAGCGGTACCTCGACGCAGATGGCAAACGCCACGAGCTGGTGACGACCGACAAAGAGGCGTATCTGCCGCTGGCACCCTCCTTCTCGGGGGTGACGGTGCCGCCGGACGCCCGCTGGAAAGTCGTCGAATCGTCAGCCAAAAGGCTCCGCTTTCAGTGGGACGGCGACGGCATGTCGGTCACTCGCACCTGGGAGCTCGCCGAGCCGCCTTACCAACTTCGTTCCTCGATCGACATTCGTAACAACAACCCCGAGGCCCGAGTGGTCGGTCTCGGCATCACGTCTGGGCACTACGTCCGCCGCGAAGACGAAAAAGGCGGCTTCTTCGGAAGGCCCGGCGCGGCGCTGAGCCACGGCATTTGCCAGTACGGCGACGAGACGATTCGCGAAGACCGCGACGGGCTCCTGAGCGAAGACGAATCGCGGCCGATGCAGCCGCACAGCTACGGGCCTGGCGTGGACTTCGTTGCGCTCAGCAGCGTGTACTTCGCAATCATCGCGGCGCCCGAAGGTCAGACCGCCGAACGCTGCGACATGTTGACGACCGAACGCGGAGGCACACGCGAGGACCCCGACGGGAGCCTCTTCGAAGCCAGGCTTGCGTACGCACCTCAGCAGATCGGTCCCGGCGAGACAGCGACCTTCCGCACAGCTGTGTACGCCGGCCCGAAGGATGTCGACGCGCTCGAAAAATTTGGGCACCAGACCTCCAACGTCATCGACCTCGGGTGGTTTAGCTTCATCGCTCGGGGGATGAGCTGGCTGCTACGCACGATTTACGGCTTCATCGGCAACTGGGGCCTGGCGATCATCCTGCTCACGCTCCTGGTCCGTGTACTGCTCCTGCCCTTCGTCATCCCGCAGTTCCGCAACATGGCGAAACAGCGCGCGCTCAAGCCGGAAATCGACAAGATCAACGAGCTCTACAAAGACGATCGCGAGAAGAAGGGCGCCGCGATGATGGAGCTCTGGCGCAAGAACAAGGTGAACCCGCTTGGCGGCTGCCTGCCAGTGCTGTTGCAGATGCCGATCTTCTTCGCGCTCTACCAGACTCTGTCGACGAGCATCGAACTCTATCACGCGCCATTCATATGGTGGTGGGTCGACCTGTCGTCCCCCGATCCGATGTACGTGCTGCCGATCATCCTCGGCGCGCTGATGTTCATCCAGCAAAAGCTCACTCCGATCCAAATGGACGCGACTCAAGCCAAAGTGATGCTCTACGCGATGCCGCTAATGATGACATTCTTCATGCTGCTGTTGCCGACCGGCCTGTGCTTGTACATGGTGACGAGCTCCGCCATCGGCATCACGCAGCAGCGATACATGTACTGGAAGATGGACCAAGAGACGGCGGCGTTGGCGATCACCACAGACGAAACCGACGACGACGACACTGATCACGCGGCCGACGATTCGGACGCCGCCCCACCCAAGCAGGCCAAGCCCCGCAGAAAGAAGAGGACTCGACGTGGACGAGCTTAAAAGTAAACCGCGCGACGGAGCACTGTTTCTCGATCAATCAACCCAGGAAGACCCTTCGCAATTCGCTGGGGACGGCAAAGCCGAGGAGGCCGCGGAGATTCTCGAGGAGCTCATCAACCTGATGGACCTCGATGTGCAGGTCGACATCCGCACCGACGCCGAGCGAATCGAGCTCGACGTGACGGGGGAGGACTCTGGCCGCGTCATCGGGAAGAAGGGTGCCGCACTCGACGCTCTGCAGTTCCTGATCAACAAGATGGTCAACCGATTCCCCGAAGGGCGACGCCACGTCATCGTCGATTCCGGAGACTACCGCGAGCGCCACGACGACGGTCTCATCTCGATGGCCAAACGCCAAGCCCACCGCGCCGTCGACGAAGACACCGTAGTAACCCTGCAGCCCATGAATGCCCGCGACCGTCGCGTCATTCACATGTCGCTCGCCAAGTTCGAAGGCGTAAGCACCATGTCACAGGGCGAGGGCACCCGCCGGAGGATTCAGATCATCCCGGCCAGGCGCGGCCGGTAGGCCAGGATCGCCCGCGGCGCCCCGCTGGACGGCACCTCGTAGTCGACCCTGCGATCCAATCGCAGCTCACCGCCGGCGTCGACTTCAGCCCCAGCGGTCAGCACCCAGACCTCTTCCGCCAGCTGCGCCCCGATCGCCAACCAATCCTCCGGCGCAAACGTCGCGCGGGAAAGCGCCACGCTGAAAGGCGCGCCCTCGACGACCGGCTCGT
Organism: Deltaproteobacteria bacterium; assembly: GCA_003647035.1. Lineage (GTDB taxonomy): Bacteria > Myxococcota_A > Polyangia > Polyangiales > Houyiibacteriaceae > SG8-38. Next base: position 3,496 of record QMMB01000188.1, read on the forward strand.
CTCGATCGACCTTGCGCTCGAACGTCGTCGTGCGGCCGGCGATGCCCAAGGTGCCTGCGGCGGTCCTCAAGAACGCCGTCCGAATCCTCCTCGGTTCCACGAGGGTCCCGCGAAGCGTCTCGTCGGACAGCAGGATGGGGATCGTCGGTGCGCCGACGCCTGCACCGATGTCGACCAGTGAAGCGGACGGCTCGGTCCATCCCGCCCCTATTAGATGAGCAGCGTCGAGAAAGAGGATCTCGGCGAGCTCGGTGTCCGTGCGGGCAGACGTGAGGTCGGTTCGCGCGCCCCACGCTTGCACGACATCGAAGAAGGCGCCCCAGCCGTCTGGCTCGGTCACTTCGGCCGCTTCGCACACCAGCCGAATCGCGGCCGCCCCACTCATCCCTGCCGCGCCTGCTGCCACGCTGCTTTCAGCTCGCCCATGTCGGAATACCGATCGTGCTTGTGACGATGCATCGCCTGGGCGATGACGCCGGCGATGGCCCCCGGGACGTCGACCACGGCGTCAACGGGAAGGCAGTCGCCCGCATCGATCTTCATCATGAGGCGGCCGACATGACCGTCGTGAAACGGTCGCGTTGCGCTCAGGGCCTCATAGAGAACGACACCGAACCCGTAGACATCGATCCGCTGATCGACCTCCGCCTTTCCGCTTAGTACCTCGGGCGCCATATAGGCCGGGGTCCCACTGATCTCGCCCGTCGCCGTCAGTCGATCCAGGCCGAGGATCTTGGACGCGCCGAAATCCACGAGGCGAGGGGCTCCCTGCGTAGGCCAGATGATGTTCGCTGGCTTGAGGTCTCCGTGCAGAACACCGTGCTCGTGAACCGCCCCCAACCCACCGCATAGCGCATCGACCAGCACATCGGCCTCCCCGAGGGTAAGGGGACCCTTCGATAATCGTTGCGCGAGCGTCTCGCCCTCGACGTACTCGGTGACGAGGAAGACCAGCCCATCCGCTTCGACTCCGACCTCGAGTAGTCGGACGATCGCTGGATGGTCGAGCGCCTTGAGGACGGCCGCCTCCCTACGAAACCTTCGGCGCATCGACTCGTCCGCGAGGTACTCGGCACGCAGGACCTTGACCGCGGCCTTGGTTCCCTCGACCCGATCGAACGCCTCGAAGACCTCGCCCATCGCTCCACTGGCGACTTCTGCGACCAGCTCGTAGCGGTCGGACAGCGTCGTTCCGAGACCAATGGCTCCTGAATCCGTCATCGCTCTAGAGGGAAGATACCTCTCTTCGCAAACCCGCCCAACTGACGTACGCTGCGCCCGCCCATGACGCGGCCCAGTCTCAATAGAGCCCTCCTGAAACTGTACGGCGAGCCGCTGCCCTCGATCGAGGTGATCAAGCTGCGAGGCGATGCTTCGACGCGAAGCTATTTTCGGGTGCGGGTGCCCGATCGACGTCCCGCAAGCGTCATCGCCATGCAGCTTCCTGAGAACACTTTCCAAAGCGACGAGGGGGGCGAACAGCCCGACAGCCAACGGCTCCCGTTTCTCGAAGTCGCCGAGCTCCTCGAGTCGAAAGGGCTCCCGGTTCCGACGATCTACGTCGAAGATCTAGAAAACCGGATCATTCTGCTCGAAGACCTAGGTGATGTGACCTTCGAGCAAGGGCTGCGCGATGCACCCCGCGCGGACTGGCCGCGACTCTATGAAAACGCCATCGACCTGCTCGCCGACCTGCACGAACGCTGCGCCGAGCTCCCGAGCACCTCGATCGTCTCGCAGCGCAGCTTCGACCGAAAGCTGCTCGACTGGGAGCTCGATCATTTTCGCAAGTGGGGGCTCGAGGCGCTTTCAGGTCCGCTCGATGCCACCCAAACCGGGACGCTCCGCGAGGCATTCGCTGGGATCGTGCGGGATATCGAGGCGATGCCCTACGGATTCGTCCATCGAGACTATCAATCAAAGAACCTCATGGTGGGGCCCAAGGGGGCCCTGACCCTCATCGACTTTCAAGACGCGCTCATCGGTCCACGGGCTTATGACCTCGTCGCCCTCCTCTGTGATTCCTACGTGTCGCTCGACCTCGGGCTGCAAGAATCGATGATCGACCGATACGCCGCACTGAGACGCGTCGACCCCGAGGCACTGCGCCAGGAATTCTGGCGTGTCGCCCTGCATCGCAAGCTCAAGGACGCCGGGCGCTTCATCTACATCGACCGAGTGCGAAAAAACCCCGACTTTCTGCAGTGGTATCCACAGAGTCTCGTCTATGTCGGACGCGCGACGACCCAGATTCCAGGCCTCGAGGCACTCGAACGCCTTCTAACCGACACAATCCCGGGGTTTCCGGACGCGGTTGCGAAACCGGCATCTGCGTTGGAATAGACGTAGGGAGCCCGGCGTTGACCCCATAAGCGAGCGAGGGGTGAAGCCGGACACCACCATGTACTCTCTCCTCTCCCACTATCCGACATCCAGCACCCCCGGTTTCACCCCCCGACCGCCGTCCTCCGGTCGGGATTTGTTGCAGGCTCTCACCGGAGCGGTAGACTTGGACTTCGCCTTCATGAGAACCCTCCTCCAGGCACTGGCCGTCGCGGCGATCCTCTTGCTCGATGCGGCGCCCGTGGATGCAGCCGACTGCATGTGCGACCGGCTTTCTGCCGAAGGTTGTAGCGAAAGTGCGCAGGTTCGCGAAGCGCCCGCCGTGCCGCCATTGTGGTGCGAGCGGACGGACGATCCGCGCTGCATGCCCGCGAGCACTCACGGCACCGCCGTCCAAACGCTCGTGCCTGTGGCAATGAGCTGGGCGCAACCGATTCGATGGAACGCACCTCCCCGCACGGGCCTCCTGTTGGATGTCCATGTCGACGGAGACGCGCGGGCCGAACATTCACGCAGAGTCGAACGACCACCGCGCTAACGCCGGCCGCCTCTTTTGGGGGCGGTCGTCCCGCATTTGGTTTGTTCATTCGAACATTGAGTTGGTTTTTAGCTCGCCGCTGAGTCGCGGTGGGAGGATAGGTATATGAGTAAAGGTTCATCAATTTTACTAGCCATCGTAATGGCCATCGGCGGGTTCGCGCTCGGACACGTCGTGGGTTCGAGGTCGACCACGGACACCGAGGTCGCCGAGGAAGCGCAGGCCGCGGACGTCATCGTCGCGGACGACGTCGAGCGGTTCAAGATCCCAGTGACGGACGCGCAGCCTTC
>QMMB01000189.1 GCA_003647035.1 Deltaproteobacteria bacterium
AGTGCGGCGCAGTCTTCTGCCCTTCCTGCACGGCGCTCATCGAACCAGCCGCCGAATCGGGTGCCGTCTTCGAATACGGCGGTCCCGTCGCCGACGCGATTCAACGCTTCAAGTACGACGCCCGCAGCGAGCTCGGCGCCTTGCTGGGCTCGGCGATGGCAGAGGAAGCAAGCTGCTGGGCTGGCAGAGTCGACGCCGTAGTCCCGGTCCCGCTCCACTGGAGACGGCGTCGCGCGCGCGGGTATGACCAGGCCGCTCTGCTTGCGAAGCCCATCGCTCGCTCGCTTGGCGTGCCCGTGCTCCTTCGAGGCCTCCGTCGGGGGCGCAACACGCCGAGCCAAGTGGACCTGCCGCACGCCGAGCGGCAGCGGAACATCGCAGGGGCGTTTGTCGCTTCGAGGCTGCATGCGCTGGGGCGGGTCCTGCTCGTGGATGACGTTCGAACGACGGGCGCGACGCTCGGGGCAGCCTCGGAGGCTCTGAAGGCGGGCGGAGCATCCGAGGTGCATACCTTCGTGCTTGCGGCTCGCGTTCTTGTTCGAGCCACGTAGAGTAGCCGAGTGCGGTGCCTCATCCTCTGTTGCGCGTGTTTGGTGGCCTGTGCGCGGACAGCGCCGGTTCAAGACCCCCTCGATTACCTGAGACTGGGTGTCGATCCCGGTGCCGAGGCGGATGCTGTCATCGAGGACCTCCGTCAGCACGGCTTTGAGATCGGCCGTCGCATCGACGAACGCGACTTCGTAGCCTTTGACGCTGCCCGGGGCACTGAGTCGACCGTCCGCGTGGTGACCTCGCGTGGCCCCTCCTTGTCGATCCTAGTGCCGGACGCGCGGTGGCCCGAGCGACTATGGGTCGAGCTCGGCCCGGACCCCAGGCCGGACTTCGATCGTGACGGGCAGCATGATGTCGTGGTGACGATCCGCGAGCGGGGAAGAACCTGCCTGGCCTGGGCCCAGGTCGACGCCCATGGCTACGCCTCCGAGGTTTTTCGATCGCGCATCGAGTGGGGAGAGTCCCCGTGTGTCATCGAGATCGACGTATCCTGGCCGCGGCTTCTTCTGGAGGTTTCAGTCCCCAACGCGCCAATGCCCGATGCGCGCGTTCGGATCCCCATTAAAGCGAGCGCGCGGCGCTGGGTGCTCGATGACTCCCCGTCGGCCACAGCACGTTGGGATCAAGAAGTGGAACGCCGCAAGCAGGCCCTCGAGGAGGCTGAAACGCGCGGCGACATTCCGGCGGCCCGTCGGTTGGAGACCGAGCTCGGGTGGCTCGACCGACTTCGCAAAGCTGAACCGCCCGTGCTAGAGCCGACAGGGGATGGCGAAAAAGCGCGTTGATAAAGGCGTTCCAGGAATGGAGATTCTGGTGTGCCGTAACCCGAAGGCCGCCAAACGCTACGACACCGATGAGCGGCTCGAGGCCGGCATGGTGCTTTACGGCACCGAGGTGAAAAGCCTCCGCGCGCGTCGCGGAAACCTCGAAGCCGCGTACTGCCGAGTCGACGCTGACGAACTCTTTCTCTACGGCATGCATATCGCTCCCTATGAGCAGGGAGGCCATGCAGGGCATGAGACCCAGCGACGCCGTAAGCTTCTCGTACACAAGCGCGAGATCGAAAACCTGCGCGGGCGGCTCACGATGCGTGGCTATGCGCTGGTGCCGCTTCAGGTCTACTTCAAGAACGGCGTGGCCAAAGTTCAGCTAGGGCTCGGTCGCGGAAAGAAGAAGGGCGACGAGCGAGATGCGATTCGCAAGCAGGAAGACCTCAAAGAGGCGCGCGCCGCAATGCGGCGTCAGAAGGGGTGACGTGGTGAAGCTGCGCTTGGACAGCGGTGAAGAGGCCGAGGCTCGCAACTTCGACGGAGTCGTTCTCACGGTGTCGAGTCCCCGGGCGTTCGCACCGGGCGCACCGATTCATTTCAGTACAACCGCCGACGGTGACACGCGGAACTTCGAGGGCAGAACCATCGGCTCAAAGCGCGTCGACGCCGCGCACTTCGAGGTGCGCCTGCGGTTGGTCAATTTACGCCGCGCCGACCGCGAGCTTCTCGCCGGCCGCCTCGGGAACTGACCGCTCCAACAAGGCGACTGTCCCCTCTATGTGGCGCGAGCTTCGAGTTCCTTGAAGACGGCTGCCTTCACGGCTTCGAACTCGCTCGGCAGGCTGATCGGCTTGTTGGGGTGCTTGCTCTGCACCTCGGGTATCTCGTTCTCGTGGTACCTGATCTTGAATTGTGTGAACTTCAGGCCGTTGGCCGTGGCGATTACCACCGCGCGTTGGCCGGGTTCGACGAGGCCTTTGGCTCGAATCTTCTCGAGGGCTGCGAGGGCGACGCCGGTGTGCGGGCAGGTGTAGCTGCCTGCTCGATCCGCTGCGGCGGACGCTTCGGCGAGCTCGGATTCGCTCGCCTGCTCGACGACCCCGTCGAACGCCTTCAGCGCGCGAATCGCACGGCGGACGCTCACGGGGTTCCCGATTCGAATGGCGCTCGCCTCGGTGGCCTCTGCGGTCATCGCTTCGAAGCTATCCCAACCTTGCTTGTAGGCCCTGTAGAGTGGGTTGGCTTTCTCGGCCTGCGCCAAGCACAGCCGGGGGCGCTTGGAGGTGAGCCCCAGCTCGAACATCATATCGAAGCCGGCCGCTAGGGCGGCCACGTTGCCGAGGTTGCCTCCAGGAATGATGACCCAGTCCGGCACCTGCCAGTCGAACTGCTGGACGATCTCGATCGCGACCGTCTTCTGCCCCTCGAGCCGAAGTGAGTTCATCGAGTTGGCGAGATAGATGCCTTCTTCGTTGGTGAGCTTTTGCACGATGGCCATGCACCCGTCGAAGTCCGTGTCGAGCGCGCACACGAGCGCACCGTTGGCGAGCGGCTGGACCAGTTGCGCTGTCGTGACCTTGCCCTTGGGCAGCAACACGACGGACGGAATCCCGGCCGATGCGCAATACGCGGCCAGCGCCGCCGAGGTGTCGCCCGTCGATGCGCACGCGATGGCGCGGATCGGTTTGCCGTCCTCGATCATTTGTTTGACGGTGCTCACCAAGACCGTCATGCCGAGATCCTTGAACGACCCGGTGTGGCTGTTGCCGCAGTTCTTGATCCAAACGTCTTTGAGCCCGAGGGTCTTGCCGTAACGCTCCGCCCAGAACAGGTTGGTGCCGCCTTCAGCCGTCGAGACAACGTTCTCTTCCCGAAGGTTCGGCTGCACCCACTCCTTCTTGCCCCAGACGCCACTTCCGTACGGCCAGTCGCGGGTCATCCATCGTTGGTCGAACAACTTGATCCACGCTGAGCCGCTTCGGTTCCTCAACGCGTCCATGTCGTGATGGACTTCGAGTAGCTCTCCGCACTCTGGGCAGTTGTAGATTACCTGGTCGAGAGGGTACGTTCCGTGACAACCCGCGACGCAGCGAAATGAGGCGCTGTAACTCATGAGGGCGTCAGTATAGAGCGTTCGTCAGGGGGTGCACATCGCCTGCCGCAGGCATCAGGCCCCGCTCTTCCGCCGCGGCTCCGGCAGAAGCGAGAACGTGGGCGCGCTAGGCCGCCTCGCGAGCTCTTCGAGGTGGGCGGCCATCTTTGGATGCTTGGAGACCAGCTCGTGAAAACGCCGTGCGGACAAGCGCAGCACCAGGACATCGGACGAAGCCTCGACCGTCATCGGCGACGTGCTGCGTGTCAGCATGGAATGCTGGCCGAGCGCGCGCCCAAGCTTGAGGCTCCCAATTCTCTCGCCATTTGCGTGACTGGCGGTCAGGCGGCCGATCATCGGGATGTAGAGGCCGTCGGCCCGCTTTCCGGCCTCCAGGATCGCAGTTCCCTGGCTGGCGCGGCGGACCTCGAACATCCCCGCGACCGTCGCCCGGGCGCGGTTGTCGAAACTCGAGAACATGGGCGAGGTTCGCACCAGGGTTCCGACCAGCCGGCGCCCGAGCACTTCGAGCAAGACGTCACCGAGCGCAGGGTGTTCCACAACGAGCCGGTCCAACAGCAACTTGCTGATGCGCAGTGCGCGGACCTTCGTTCGCGCCGTCACGTCCCCTTCGTAGCTCACGCTCTCGAGCAGACAGGAGATGCCGACCACGTCACCCTCGGACAACACGACCGGGTCCTCGTCGGGCGAACGAAGGAGCTGAACGCTCCCCTCGATCAGCGTGAACAGAGCGTCGGCCGTCGTGCCCTTCTCGATGAGGATTTCGCCTGGCTCGAGGTCGATCAGCCGCGACTCCTGGACCATCCTTGCCAGCACCGAGTTGGGAACCTCGGCAAACAGCGGCATCGACGGGAGCTGAGCGAGGTGCTCCGCCGTCGGCCGCTCGCTGAGCCCGTCGATGGGGATTGGGCGGTCTTGCACCTCCGCATCGGAGATGTCGAGATCGAGCGTCATGTGTCGAGCTGCCGGCGGCGTCGTGAACCTCAACACATCGTCGCCAGCCGTCTTGTCGGCCACCAAGGGTACGGCGTCGAGGGAGAAGCTCTTCGTCTGAGTAGTCGGCCCATCGCCATCCCCCGCAGGGCCCGCATCCGCGGTGATGGCCCCTGACCGCGCGGAGCGGTGCAGTTTCCTCGCGGTGTCCATGCTGACCCGCGCGAGCACGTCCACACGCCCGGGGGCGATCGTGAGGACGACTTTCGCCATTGCTGCCGCCCGTGCCACAAAGCCTTGCTGCGCATAGAGGTCCACCGCTAGCTCGTACGCGCCAATCGCGTCCTCCGTGCGTCCTAGCCGTTTCAACAGGTCGCCTTTGCGGTGGGGCCAACGCGGCTCGCTCCGCTCCACCATTTGAAGGGCCTCGTAGTGGCTGAGGGCTTCACCGAGCCGCTCCCTGCGGAGCGCCTGGTTCAGCTTGTCCCGAAGGTTCCTGCTTCGACTACCCGACACGACCCACTCCTTTTATACCCTTTGGGCCAACCTCCAAAGTGCTGGGATGGCCTGCAAACGCTGCTATCGTCCCCCTCAACCACAGAACCGCATGAGTCTCTTCGTCCGCCTTGTCCGTGCCCAGCTCACCTTTGGCGTAATTTTCGCCAGCTACATGGTGCAATTGGCCTTGGCGAAAGTATTTGGCCGTCCTGGCTGGGTAACTCGCCGTCAGGCTCGAATCGACGAGAAAAACTCCAAACGGTTACTGGCTGGGATGCTCCGCCTCCGTGGCGTCTACATCAAATTGGGGCAGGTCCTGTCGATCATGGGTGGCTTCCTGCCCCCCCCGTACATCAAGAGGCTCGAGACGCTTCAGGACGCCGTGCCGCCGCACCCGTTCGATGAAATCGAGGAGGCCTTCGTGAAGAGCCTTGGAGCACGACCCGAGGCGTTCTTTCGAAGCATGGATCGCGAGCCGGTTGCCGCCGCGTCCCTCGGCCAGGTGCATGTTGCGTACATGGACGACGGCCGCAAGGTCGCCGTCAAGGTGCTGTACCCCGGGATTCGAGACGTCGTTCGCATCGACATGCGGGTCATCGCACTCATGGTGCGTGTCTACAAATGGTTCGTGCCCGTGCAAAATATCGAGGCTGTTCACGAGTCGCTCAGCGATCTGCTACGCCGTGAAACGGACTACCTGCACGAAGCCGAGTGCATGCGCCGAATGTCGGCGAATTTCGTCGACGACGATCACATTCTTTTCCCCGAAGTCGTAGATGAAGTCACCACCCGCGACGTGTTGACGATGTCGTTTATGGAGGGCATCAAGATCACGCGTTTCGACGAAATCCGGGCGCATGGCGTGGATTTGCGCAAGCTCGGCGAGCGGCTGGTGAAGAGCTTCTATAAACAGGTCTTCGTCGACCGATTTTTTCACGCCGACCCGCATCCCGGGAACTTCCTCGTACAACCGGTTGAGGGCTCGGATGACGCGAAGCTCGTGGTGCTCGACTTTGGCGCGATCAGCGAAGTAAGCGACAAGACCGTGGACGGGATGGTCGACGTCCTTCGTGGTTTCTTCGAGCAGAACGACGCACTCGTGTTGCAGGGCATCGAAGCGATCGGCTTCGTGGCCGAGGGCGGAGATCGCGCGCTGCTCGATCAGACGGTGAAGACCTATTTCCGAAAGCTCCTCAAGCTCGAGGCGCGAACTCCCGCGGCGCTCATGAAGGCCAACGCGGCGGAGCTCGAAGCACTTGCCGATCCGGAGGTCGAACGCAGCGAGCTTCGGAAGCTGATGCGCTCGGTCCACTATCCGGACGGCTGGTTCTACGTCGAGCGCGCGTCCATCATGATGTTTTGGCTGGCAGGGCAGATCGCGCCCGACCTCGACCAGGTTCAGGTCGGTTTCCCCTACGTGCTGCCATTACTGAGTGAACGCCTTGCGTCGACGCGGCCGTCCTCTTCGCCTGATGGCGATACCCAACCCGTGGCGAGTGGCTGAGATGGGCTGTATCGTCGGCATCGATCCTGGGCAGGTGCGAATCGGCGTCGCCATTTCGGACGAGGAGAGGTCGATCGCCTTTCCGCGCGAAACGGTCCGGGCCAAAGGGGGTACGGCAGAGGCCGCACGACGTGTTCGCGAGGCGCTCGTAGACGACGAGGTCACGTTGGCGGTGGTTGGGCTGCCCCTGCGACTCGATGGAACCGAAGGGGAAGCGGCCCGGCGCGCGCGCGAGTTCGGGGGCGTGCTCGCCGCGGCGCTCGCTGTGGAGGTCGTCTAC
>QMMB01000190.1 GCA_003647035.1 Deltaproteobacteria bacterium
CCGAAACCTTGATGCGCAGCTCCTTGATCGCCTGCGGGCGCGATGCGGACTTCGCGGCCAGACGCGTCCGCAGCTCGCCCGCCAGCCCCCGGCTGGCCGAAATTCCGAGCTTGCAGGTGTCGGTGCCGGGGCACGAGGTCATGTCGGTGATCGTGCCTGCGCCGCCGGCAGCCATGTCGAGCACCACGAGGCGGTCGTAGAACGTCTCTGCGTCTGCGCCGCTGAGCCAGCGGAAGGTCAGATTCTGTTCGACCGTGCAACGGATCGAGTCCCCGGTGAGGTCTTCGGCAAGGTTCGCGAGAGCGCGGCCCTGTGTCGAGGTGAAGTCACCGAGCGGCATCTTCACGATGGCGGAGTAGTAGCCGTCTTGTGCCTGGGGCTTGAGGTTGTGCTCGGCCCAGGCCTTGAACGCGGCAGAGGCGTTGCTCGGAATCGCACCTGCTTCACGCACCGGCTTTTCGTCGGTCACGTGCAGGTCGCTGAGGAAATTCGTCCAGCGCTCGTCCACGCGAAGAGTTTCACGCTCTGCGGCTACGAGCCTCTTGAACTCGTCAATGCCAACTTTCTGCACCAGGAACTTGATGCGCGCGCGGGCGCGGCTCTGCTTCTCGCCGAGGCGGGCAAACACGCGCGCCACCGCTTGAGTGAGAGGGAAAAGCTCTTCCTCCGGGCAGAACTCGGCGAGCACTTTGGCTTGCACGGGCACTGCGCCGAGACCTCCGCCGACCACGACGCGGAAACCGCGCTTGCCATCTCTGACTTGCGCGACCGCGCCGAGGTCGTGGAAGGTGACGAGACCACAAGGATTGTCTTCGCAGCCCGAGAAAGCGATCTTGAACTTGCGGCCAAAGTCTTGAACATCGGGGTGACCCAACAGGTACTGCGTAATCGCGTTCGCGTAAGGGGTGACGTCGAAGGCTTGGGTCGTGCAAACGCCGGCGTACTCGCACGCGGTCACGTTGCGGACGCTGTTGCCGCAAGCTTCGCGGGTGGTGATCCCGACCGACGCGAGCCGACGCATCATGTCGGGCGCTTCTTCAATGTGAATGTAGTGAAGCTGAATGTCCTGCCGCGTCGTGATGTGCAGGATTGAATCGGAGTTCTCTTCGGCGAGCTCGCTCAAGACCCGGAGCTGTTCGACCGTTAGCTTCCCAAACGGGATCTTGATGCGCATCATGCCGGGCGCGTCCCAGACCGTGTCCGGCCCCTTGGTGAGATCACCGCACGGGAAGGTCAACGTCTGCTGGCCGGTCCCATCGTCGCGAAGGCCGTTGTCGTAGCGCTGCCCGTACACACCTCGGCGAAGGCGAGCCTCGGCGAAGATCTTGTCGTCGAGCTTGCCTTGCATCTTGAGCTCGATCTGACCCTCGAAGAGGTCCACCTCGCCCGCGAGTTGGTCCGGGACCCGATCACCAAGCTGTTCTTTCCACGAAGTCATGATGCTCCTGTACCCTGACCACCCAAAATGCGGCCGCGGGGGGAGCTCTGACTATTCCCCAGTTTTCCGGCGGGTCAAGTCAACAATCAGGGATTCCTCGAACGGATGCTGATTTCACTACAAAAATTCCGAAAACATACACGACTAGAAAAGTAAAGATTAGGTTCGTGCGGCACGTGCTTGCTGGGCGAGGCCTTGCCGCTATAGTGCCGCCGCCCGACCCCCAAGTAAGGTGTCGGGACCATTCGGGGATCGTCTAATGGCAGGACTCCAGTTTCTGGTACTGGCTATCTAGGTTCGAATCCTAGTCCCCGAGCCAGTTCCCTGTTAGGGGAACGCAGCCAAGAACAAGAATAGCTTTTCGGCCCCATCGTCTAGTGGTTAGGACATCGGCCTCTCACGCCGGTAACGTGGATTCGACTTCCACTGGGGTCACCAAAAACAGTCCAGCAGTTGGAGGGCCAGTCGAATGACATCGGTGTCCGGCGAGCGGCCTTTGCCCGGTCGCGCGCGACGAGTACCCTCTCACCGGGAGGACGCTCAAATGCCAGAATTCACAATCACCCGTCAGATCGATGCCCCGGTGGAAACCGTGTGGGCGGTTCTCGATGACTTCGGTGACATTTACAAATGGGCTCCGGGCCTGACCGCCTCCAAGTTGACCTCGGACGGGCCCGTGGCCAAGGGGACTACGCGGCACTGCGACTTCGCTCCGTTCGGGGGCGTCGACGAACGCATCGAGCGGTATGAGCCGAACGCGCGCTTGACGGTCGACCTCTTTGCCACGTTCAAGCTCCCCATCTCGAGTGCGACGGCCGACTTCAGCATCGCAGCGAAAGACGGCGGCACCGAGCTCAACCTGCACTACAGCTACACCCAGAACGTGTTGGGCCGCCTCATGAAGGGGTCCCCCGACAAGCAGATGCGCAAGGGGATCTCCGGCATGACGAAGGGGCTCCAAGCGGAGAGCGAACGGATGCACGCGTAGGAGGCGCGGGGACGCTTTCCAGCACCGCCCCATCCTCAGTCCGAAAACACGCCGAAAAGCACAGGTCGCGCGGCCTCATCGATTTTAATACACGCTGTGCAGCGGTCGGATGCCAGAGCAGCGGCACGGGTGGCACCGGTGGTGCGGGCGGCACTGGGGGCAGTGGCGGGACCGGTGGCACTCCCCCTGAAGTCGACGTCGAGCTCAGCGCAGCAGACGCCGAGCCGGTCGCCACCGTCGACGAGCGGTTTCAGTCGGTGATCTCGAAGGTCGGGATCTCCGTCAAGACGTCGCGGGGCGCCATCCCGGCTTCCTTGTGGGTTCCTGCGAAGGCGATCACGTACGTCCCGGGGGAGGCGTCGTCGGGAACCTGCCATTGAATCTCCACGGTGAACGCCTCGTTGATCGGCGCTGGAGGCGCGGCAAACGGATCGAGCGGGTCATACGGTGGGATGATGCGGCTCGCTTGCGACCACGTCGCTCGGGTCGCCCAATCAGCGTCGGTCGCAATCGTCGACCACTGGTCACCACTCAGTTTTCGAACCGAGAAATAGTCCGCGTACGACCGAAGAACGTTGTCAGGATGACCTGTCCACAGTGAAACCGACAGCACGTCGCCGGGGGCGTACGAGGGGTCGGGAGGGATGGTGACCTCGCCAAAGGTGCCGTCGGCGGGCGGCTCGTCGTACTCGTTGCCGAGTGCCAGCGACTCCACGACGCCGCGGAGGTCGCTTTGCTCGGCGGAGGCCGGTGCCGGCGCCCCCTCCGCGAGCGCCGTGGCCAAACGAGCGAGCTCCTGCCGGAATGCCGGTAGGGTCCACGGTCCGAAAAGCGTGTGTCCGCCTTCGTACTGCTGCACGGCGTATTCTTCGGGCGTCGTGATGTAACCCGCGTAGTCGTTCGAGTAGCCGGCGATGACCACGTGGCTCACCTCCTCGCCGAGGATCTCGTGCACGGTGTCGCGCATACGGCGGCCGGACATCGTGGTTACTTCGCTAGGGACGAACACCAATGCCAGCTGGCCGACCTTGGCCACGCCAATCGGGAGCGGAGGTTGCTGGCTCTTCGGATACAGGATCGGCTTGGGCGCCTGACATTCGCGAAGCGCATCACTGGTGGGAGGCGGCTGCAATACGAGCTCCACCAGTGCGTCGATCGACGGTTCGCGTTCCAAAAGCCCCTCCATGAAGAGCGGATGGCCACCGCCGTCTTCGGTCGAACCGCCGGCGAAGGCATATCCATAGGCGGGGAAGCAGGTTCGCTGCGTGCCATTTCGGGTGAACTCTTCGCTTACCTCGAGGTCGGTGAAGTCGACCAGCGCGAATCGGTAGTCGACCCCACCAGCGAGGGGCTCAGCAGCCGAGTCGAACAGCAACGCTGCCACATCGAGTTGTCTCTGGCCGATGATGCGCGCGCTATCGTAGTCGTCGACGCCAGGCCCCGTATTGTCGAGGTTGAGATTGCCAGTGACATCGCCGCAGTTGCTCTGCGCAAAGGCCGCGACGAAATGGTCGGCAACGTCGGTGCGCGTGCGGAAGGTCTTCTCCATTTCGAGGGCGGCGAAGCCCTTGTGGTCGGCCGACACGAGTGAGTTGTTGAAAGTAAGGGAGGTTGGGTGAACCGCAAACCAGCTCAACACACCAATGGCGCCGTCGTCTCGGACGAACTTGAGAAGCGTCATCTCTTTGTCGGTGTCTTGGGCGTATCGTCCGCGCTCGGCTTCGGGGTTTTCACGATAGGCGACCGCCGATCGGTTCACGCCGGCGTTTGGGACCTCGGCCTCGCTGAGCAAGATCCTTCCGGGTTGCAGGTCGGTGTGCGCATCCTCGATCGCGCGAGTGATGCCGGCGACGACGGCTTCGAAGTACGCTTCGCGGTATGCGCCGCCGTGCCGGTAACCGCCGGGGCTCGAGTGGGTGTGTGTCGCGCTGATCACGACGTTGTCCAGCGTGTAGAGATCGCCGTGCTCGGCCTTCAGGTTGTCGACCACCGAAAGGCGCACCTCGTGTGACACGTCGAGCAGCTCGGTCGTCACGAACACGAGCCTGCGGTCGGTGTCGAGCTCGCCGAGGATGAACGCGCGTGCGTTCAGGCGCGTGTGGATCCCGTTGGCAATGTGAGTCGGCTGCGCGTACCCGGTGAACGGCACGTCGACGAGCGGACCGGTAATGTCGGCCGCGCCGCTCCCGATCAGGTAGTTGGACTCGGCCGAATGCGTGCGCGTGCAGCCGGCGGCAAGAAGAACGAACGCCGTGACGGCGAGCATGGCCCTCGAACTCATACAGTGATGCATGCGTCAGCCTACATCAATAACTGTGCCACGCGAGTAGGCACCGCTCGACCGGTCATCGAAGTCGGGCTCGGTCACGGCATCGGCGACAGCTTGTAGAATTCCCCGAACGTAGCGTGGTCGAGGCACACACCCAGGTTCACCGGCAGCGCGTAGCCCTCGGGAATTCCGGCCGCACCCGACAATGCATACCTCGCAGAGGTCGCATGTACGAAAGGCACACAGTCCGTCGCTAGGAGCGAACTGTCCTGAGTGCCCCCGGGATCATCCTCGTCGCGCTGGCAATTATAGCTCGGATCGCCGCCGCGCTCGAGGACCATTGGAAAGTCCGAATCGGGCCGACCAGGTACATCGGCCGAGACTCGACACAACTTGCTGCAACGCGGGCCGTCGGCCCAGGGCACGCATGACTTGCCTTGGTGGCACACATTGAGGAAGGAGCCGCTGCCGCCATCGTCACAGCGACTCCCGTGCGTGCACTGATAGTCGATGCCCGTGTCCGGATCGAACATGCAAAATTCTGTGCCGCACGCGGGGCTGTCGGTCGTCCAATAACAGGTGGCGCCAGTGTCGCAGCCGACGTACTCACCGCTCCCATCGTCTGGAAGCAGGGAACAGCTATCGCTGCAGAAACCGAGCCCACGAGTGGGTCATGGGGGTCGCCGCTCGATGGTCGAATAGCTCGCGGGCGCGCTTCTTTTTTGGTTCTTCGGGCAGCCACCGATAAACCTATCCTGACGTGATCAGGGGAAGGGCCACAGGGAAGGTCGTCGTCGTCGCGGTGATCTGGGGCGTGTTCGGGGGACAGTCGACTGGGCTCGCGCAGGACGCGGAAGCCCCCGTGGACGAAGCCTCGGCCGAAGAAGCACCGACCGATCCGACCGACGTCACCGAGGAGGGCGTGCCGACTGAGGCGGTTGAGGCAAGCGAAGGCGTCGCCGAGGTCGAAAAGGCGATGGAGCAGGTGGAGAAGGAGACCGAAGAGGGCCTTCCCGCCGAGTTCGTGATCAAGTTTGGCGATGTGCACGACTGGCTTCGGCTCACGTCTGGCGAATGGCTCAAGGGCAAGCTGAAACGGCTGCGCGAAGAGTAGATCGAGTGCGACAGCGACAAGCTCGACCTGCTGACGTTCTCCTGGGACAAGGTCGACCAGCTCCACTCGCCTCAAATCAATACGTACGTGTTCGAGCACAAGGTCGACGTGGTGGGCAGGGGTCTCGTCACCAAAGACAAGGTGCTCATCGAGACCGCTGAAGGGGTGGAGCGCCATGCACGCAGCGAGCTTGTCACCATCATCCGCGGAGAGCTCAGGGAGCGGAATTTTTGGTCCACTCGGCTTTCGGTGGGGTTCTCGGGCAGCGCAGGCAACACCAACCAGGGTCAGATGAACGCGCACTGGGATCTGAGGCGAGCTGATCAGCGCACGCGGACCGAGCTCAGGTACGACGGGACCTTCGGTTACGCGAACAACGAGCAGACCGTCAATCGGCACCTCGGAGTCGCGGAACTCAAGTTCTTTGTCTCCAAGCGCCTCTTCGTCGTGCCGGCTACTTCCGGGTTCCTCAACGACGTGTTCACCAACGTCAAGTTCCGGGCAACGCCCGGAGCGGGCGCGGGCGTTCACGTGTTCGATACCAAGAAGGTCGAGTGGGACTTGGGAGGCGCGCTGGGCTACCAGTACACTCGTTTCCTCAGCGCCGCGGCCGGGGTCACGAACCCACAGAACGATGGCTTCATCAGTTTTCGCACCTACGCAGATTTCGATTTCACGAGCGATGTGGAGCTCATCGTCGAGTGGCGCAGCAATGTAGTCTACACTCAAATTGATCTGACCAATCACTTCGGACGCGCGCAGTTCAGCGTCGAGATCACGGACATTTTCGCCCTCGAAACGACCCTCAAGTTCTACCGCACCGAAAACCCACCG
>QMMB01000191.1 GCA_003647035.1 Deltaproteobacteria bacterium
ACGGCGAGCTTCTGGCGCTCTTTGTACGCCTGATGGCTCGCGTCGCCCGCCTCGTTGCTCTCGTCGGTCGCCCGGTCGAGCACCTGGAACTCGGTCTGTACGAAGATCGTGTGACCGAGCGCGGCGGCTGCGGGCGGTGCGGCGGCTAGCACCTTGTCGGGGACACGGACCGGCACGTCGGCGACGAAGTGTACGATGCGGTAGCTCGGCGCCGTAAAGCGGTTGTCGATCGACGAAAGCCCATCCTCGAGATCGAGCGGGAGCTGCAACTGCGGGACCAGCTTCGTGAGGGCGGGCTCGGAGCGACAGTACTCGTGGAACCGAGCCAGCGTGTTCGTGGACTGACCCGGGATGACGAAGTTGAAGGGCACGATGCTGCGCTGGACGTAGTTGAGAACCGGAAAAATGTCGCGCGAGCTGCGGGTCACGATGCGAAACCGAACTTTATCGTAGATCTGCGAGGCGCTGACGTCGGGCTTCGACAGGAGCTTGGTGTAGAGCGAATCCCTGTTCTTTCGACCACCGATGAACTCGAGTATTGGGAAGTCGTTGGCCAAGGCGGCCGCCATGACGCGGTAGACCTTTTGCTCGACCCATTGGCACACTTCCTCGTCTGCAGTCGGCAGCACGAACAGGAGCTCGCGCGCTTCGAGGTGGTGGATGATGTGCATCACCTTCAAGATCGCAAAGGCGCAGATCTGCCGATGGCCCTTCGACGATGCGAGCATCAGCAGTCCGACCAAATCCTTCTTCGCTACCGGCTTTGGGACGGGGAAATCGAAGTGACGGCGCAGGTAGTCGATCGCGGCTTCCTTGACCTGTGTCACGCGCGCCACGTCGCTCTCGTCGTCCGGGTCGATCTCCTGGGCTCGCACGAACGCCTCGGCCTCGCTTTCGTCGGCGAAGTTGAACCGGTGCCAGTCGACCACCGATCCTCCGCGCAGCAGAACACGAATGCCCTCGAGGTCGGCCAGGGTGAAATCGGTGAAACTGCGGAGCTCCGGCACAGACACGGCTAGGGAGACCGTTCTAGCAGGATCGTGCCGAGAAAAATGCCCACGGTGACGAGCAAAACGATGGCATTGAGCGTAAGCCCGCCATGACAGCCGCCAATCGCGGTCAGTCCGAGCAGCCCAGCTCCCCATCTCGATCTACGTCCCACCATCTCGGGCGCCCGTTTGATACCAGTCGACCGGCGCGGGCGCTAGTGGATTGCGCCGAGCCGTTGCTGACAGCATAGATCTCGAATATTGTTGGCAAAACCAATGACGGACTCGATTTTCCCCGCTGGCGCCGAACCGATCCTCCCCATCCTGCCGTTGCGCAACTCGGTCCTCTTTCCGGCAACCGTGGTACCGGTCAACGTCGGCAGGCCCCGTTCGGTGCGGCTGATCGAAGAGGCCTGCGGCGGCGACCGCCCCGCAATCGGGGTGGTGACGCAACACAAGCCCGAGGTGGAGGACCCGACCTTCGATCAGGTCTATCACACCGGCACCATTGCCCGCGTCTTGAAGGTCATCCGGCTCAACTCCGGGCAATACAGCGTCGTGCTGCAGGGCGTGAGTCGGATGCGCATCGATGAAGCCCTCGGCCGCCATCCGACGATGCGCGCGCGCGTGCACCGCTACCACGAGACGCCGGCCGTCGACGTCGAGATCGAGGCGCTTGCCGCACACCTCCGGGAATCGGCCCGCCAACTGCTCCACGAACTGCCGACCGCGTCGCGCGAGTCACTGCACATTCTCGACAACGTCCGCGAGCCGGGCGCCCTCGCCGACCTCATCGAGTCGAACCTGCCGGTGTCGAACGAGTCCAAGCAAGAGGTATTGGAGACGCTCGACATCCGGGAACGAGTCCGAATGGTCCTCGACCAGGTCAATCGCCAGAACGAGGTGCTGCGGGTCAAGCAAGAGATTTCGACCATGGTCGAAGAGGAGATGTCGAGCTCTCAGCGTGAATACCTACTGCGACAACAACTCAAGTCCATCCGCCGAGAGCTCGGAGAAACCGACGTCGACGAAGATGAGATCGAAAACCTCCGAGAGCGAATCGCGCGTGCGCGCCTCCCGGGCGAGGCCGAAGTGGCCGCAAAGCGAGAGCTTCGGCGCATGACCAACATGAACTCGGCGAGCAGCGAGTACCAGGTTGCACACACATACGTGGAGTGGCTCGCCGACCTGCCGTGGGCAAAGATGAGCCCGGACCGGCTGGACGTAGTGCAGGCGCGCCGGGTCCTCGACGAAGACCACTACGGGCTCGAAAAGCCTAAGCGCCGGATCGTCGAGCACATCGCGGTGCGCAAGCTTCGGCGTGATGGGCGCGCGCCTATTTTGTGCTTCGTGGGCCCGCCAGGCGTCGGCAAGACGTCGCTCGGCCGCTCGATCGCTCGCGCGTCGGGCAGAGCCTTTGTCCGCGTCTCGCTCGGCGGCGTTTCGGACGAAGCCGAGGTGCGCGGGCACCGCCGCACCTACGTCGGCGCCTTTCCCGGACGCATCATCTCCGGGCTGAAGAAGGCGGGCGCGAGAAACCCGGTGATGGTCCTCGATGAGATCGACAAGCTTGGAGGCGACCAGCGCGGCGATCCATCGAGCGCGCTGCTCGAAGTGCTCGACCCGGAACAGAACCACCAGTTCATCGACCACTACATCGACGCACCGTTCGATCTCAGTAAGGTGATGTTCATCGCGACGGCCAATCAGAAGAGCACGATCCCGGCTCCATTGCTCGACCGCATGGAGGTCATCGAGATCGCCGGGTACACGCATCGCGAAAAGCTGGCGATTGCGCGCGACTTCTTGATCCCGCGCCAGCTCAGCGAGCACGGCCTCTCGCCCGAGCGTCTGGACTTCTCCGATGAATCTATCGAACTGATGGTGGACTCGTACACGCATGAAGCCGGCGTCCGAAAGCTCGAGCAACAAGCCGCGGCGGTGTGTCGCGCGGTCGCCGTGCGGCTCGCGCAGGGCGAGGATCTATCAATCCTGGCCGATCCTCCGTTCATCGAGAGCGTACTCGGCGCCGCAAAGGTCAAACGGCAGGCGCCGGAACGAATCGCGAGGGCAGGTGTCGCGACCGGGCTGACGTGGACTCCGGCCGGGGGCGACCTCCTATTCGTAGAGGCCACTCGCATGCCCGGCACGGGCAAGCTCCACCTCACCGGCAACATGGGTGACGTCTTGAAGGAGTCCGCGGTAGCAGCGTTTACGTTCGTGCGCGCGCGCGCGCGGGAGCTAGGCCTCGCCGAAGATTTCGTCAGGCACACCGACATTCACGTGCACCTGCCGGCCGGGGCGGTCCCCAAGGATGGCGCCGCAGCTGGCATCCCGCTGTTCGTTGCGTTGGCCTCACTACTCACCGAGGTCAAGGTGAGGCCGGACGTCGCCATGAGCGGCGAGATCACCCTTCGCGGCAACGTGCTCGAGGTCGGTGGCATCAAGGAAAAGTGCCTGGCCGCGCATCGGGCAGGGGTGGCTCGCATCCTCTTGCCGAAACGAAACGAGGCGGACCTAGACGAGGTGCCCGATGAGGTCCGCGAAGACCTCGAGATCTGCCTCATCTCCCGCGTAGACGAAGTGCTAGGCCTGGTCGTCGCGATGGACGCAGTTCAGGATCCGGGGGGCGCGCCCGCCGCTGCCGAATAGTCCGTGACCAAGTTGCTCACGTTCCGGTTGAGTGCCGCGTTCGCGGCCATCGTGGGTATCGCGCTCGCGTTCATTCCACTGCTCGCGGTGCACGGCGTCGAAAGCGCCCTCGCTCTCGGGCTGCTGCTTCCCCCTTGGGTCGCAGCCACGGCGGCAAGCTATGCCGAGCGGCACCGAGGCACGCGCGGCATCGATCTGATGCTCCGCGCGATCGGCGCTGGGTTGTTGATATGGTCGATCCCGGTCGCCTTGCTCGCGCTGAGCTCCCTCCGGATCCGGCAATGCGCCCCAGGCGAAGGTCTGGCCCTCATGGTGTTGGGACCGGCAGTCGGTTGCGCGCTCGCGGCATGCGCGGGCGTCTGGGTCGCCGCGTCGATGAAGCGACCACGCCTTTCCCCTTGGCTCGCGGCTTTGATCCCCCTCGGCGCCGCATTGCTTGGTGTGTGGGCATTCTACGCAACGCCGACCGTTTATGTGTTCGGCGCGTTTGCTGGCTACTTCCCGGGCGCGATCTACGACGACCTCGTCCAGATCCCGACGCGCTACCTCACCTATCGCGCCACGATGCTCGTGGCTGTCCTTTCGCTCGCGGTCCTGCTCGACGCCTTGTGGGACCCATCCTCTGGGACGCTCGACGTCCGGGGCCGGAGCCGCCGTTACCTCGGCGCGATCATCGTCTCCGCGGGGGCGTTGGGGCTCGTCGCAGCGTCGTATTGGCATGGCGATCACCTCGGTCACTGGATGAGCGAGGAGTACTTGGTCGAGCGGCTCGGCAAAACCGAGCAAGGGCGGCATTGCGTGGCGCACATGCCACGCGAGACGCGGCCCGAAGACGCCGAGCGTCTGCTGGAAGACTGCGACTTCCACGTGGAACGCATACGAAAGCTCGTGGGACTGTCATCCGCCGAACCGGTGACGGCCTACTTCTTTCGGAATCAAAATGAGAAGAAGGACCTCATCGGAGTTGGGCGCACCCTGATCGCCAAACCCTGGCGCCGCGAGGTCTATCTGCAGATATCGCGCTGGCCGCATCCGGTACTCGGGCACGAGATCGCGCACGCCGTTCTCGGTGAGGTCGGGCGGGGCCCGTTTTCGGTGGCGGCGACGTTCGGAGGGCTTATTCCGAACCCGGGCATCGTCGAAGGCGCGGCGGTGGCCCTCGCCTGGGACCTGCGCGACGACCTCGACCCGGACCAGTGGTCGCGAATCATGATGGACCGCGACGAGCTCCCCACGGCTAGCACGGTCATGAGCGTTGCGTTCAGTGCCCTCCCCGGGCGCCGTGCGTACATGTCGGCGGGGTCGCTAACGCGCTTCTTGATCGCCAGCCGGGGGATGGACGGGCTGCTCGAAGCATATCGCGGCGGAGTTATCGGAGACCTGGATGAGCTCGAGTCCGAGTGGCATCTCTATCTCCAGAAGGTCCCCGTCACCGCGCAGGAGCGTGGCATCGCAGAAGTCGAGCTCGCGCAGCCGAGTATCTTCTCAGCGGTATGCCCGCACGAGCTGGCCAAGCTTCGAGCCAATCTCTCGGGGGACGCCGCCGCTCGCGATGATGTCCGCACGATCGAAACCTGCCAGGCCATCCTGGAAATCGACGAACACGAACCAAAGGCCCACGCCGCCTTGGTGGGTGCTCTGGCGCGCACGGAACGCGCGGACGAAGCGCTGGCAGAGCTCGATGCGCTGCGCGCTGCGATGAACGCCCCCAAGCCGATCGTGGCGTCCGCCCTCGAACAGTACGCCGATGCCGCTTGGACACTCGGCAATCTGGCCGAGGCTGCTGAGCTCTACGAGGAGCTGTTGACCATCCCGCGCACCGACGGAGCGGCGCGCCGGAGTGAGGTGACGGAGCTTGCGCTCGAAGGCGCGCCGGCCGAACGGAGACTGATCTACGAGATCTTTCTCGGCAGATCGTCGAGCCCGGTCGTCGTTCACCTGGCCCAGTCCTTGGCAGCTTCCCGAGACGATGGCCTTGGGCAATATCTCGCAGCGCGGCAACTCATGGGACAGAACCGCTTCGCACTGGCGCTACCGTTGTTGCAAGAGGCGGCGCGCCTCGGCCTACCGACCCTCCGGCTTCGACGCGAGCTGAGCCGAGTCCTCGGGATCACGTTCTTCGCGCTTGGACGCTACGACGAGTCAGCAGAGGCCTGGCGGCAGCGAGCCTCGGCCAGTCGTGCCGCGGACGCCGAAGCGACACGTTGGCTCGAACGCATCGAATATGCGCAGACGCGAACCGTCAGTCCGGCGTTGCCAGGTCCATCGTCGGCTCCCCGAGCTGCGCCTTGATATGAGCCGCGATCGAACAATCGGCGGTGACGATGGGATCGCCAGCGGCCTTGACCGAGTCTACTTTCGGTCCGATCTGGCTGCGCACTGCGATCAAACGGCCGCGATTGTCCGTGCGTGATCTCAGAACGAGCTTGTCTTGCGCTAAGTCCCACAGGAATACATCGACCGGATCGCGCAGGCGGCTCTTGCCCTGCACCACCAGGAGCAAGAAGTAGTCGGCTGGCACGCGCTCTGTCAGCGCGGGGAGCTCGCGCTCGATCGCGCGCGTGAGCTGCTCTTCGCGAACGGACAGGCGCTGCATGTCGTTGGTGTCGTCGACCCGCGCGAGCCATTTTGCCGTCAAGACCTCCGGGACGTCGGAGAGCGCCGACAACGCTGTCAGCTCGAGGCCGAGACATGAGCCGATCGCGTCTTCTTGCGCAGACCTGATCGCCGCCCTCAGGCCGGCTTCCGATGCGAGCTCGGGTGCTCGCACCCGAAGATAAATCATCTCTTTGTCGTGCAGCGCGGAGAGGCGCACTTCGGTGTCGACGAGACGGTTCGCAGCACCCGACTTCGCCCCTAGCGCCTTGGCTTCTAGGTCGATGCGCGTGGCCTCTAGCTCCTCGAGCGTCGGCGCGACCCGTTCGGCGTGTTGAGCCCGGATGCGATCCCTCAGCTCGTCTGCGCGGACCTCCTGGCGCCAAAAATAGGCCCC
>QMMB01000192.1 GCA_003647035.1 Deltaproteobacteria bacterium
ACGTGTCCGCGCAAGCCCTGATCGACCCGGCCTACTACTCGGATCCGGAAGATATGGAGACGATGGTACGAGGCGTGCGGATCGCGCGAGCGATCGGCGCGTCGAACGGCCTTGCGGAATGGGGCGCAAAAGAGCTCATGCCCGGCAAGCGCACCAAGAGTGACGAGGCCATCGCGAAGTACGTCCGACAGAACACCATCACCACGTATCACTTCGCCGGCAGCTGTCGGATGGGGACGCGTGAGACGGATCCGGTGGACGCCGAGCTTCACCTCCGTGGTGTGAGCGCCCTGCGTGTCGCGGACGCCTCCACTATACCTTGGACACCGGTTTCCGCTCTCAACGCCCCGAGCATGCTGATCGGCTACCGTGCGGCAAAGCTCATCCGAAGCGAAGCCACCTACAAGTAGGCAGACGGGCCGCTTGAATCCCCGCGATCGGACCGGCGTCGGACAGCTGCCATGTTCCCAGAGATTCGAGTGCGAACGGTGGTGAATGCGCTAGTATCAGCCTCCCCCAACGAGAACCCCATGAGCAAAATCAAACACACTTTCGTCGCACTCCTCGCAGTGAGTGCCTTCCTCCTGCCCGGTGCAGTTTCCGTGCCGCAGGCAAACGCCGCATCTCCCATCGTCATTCGTTTCGCTTCCCTCGCGCCAGCTGGCTCGGGCTTCATGAAGGTCATGAAGGCGTGGAACCGTAGCCTCAAGAAAGAGACGGAGAACCGAGTGGAGCTTCGCTTCTATTCCGGTGGAAGCCAGGGCGACGAGCGCGACTTCATTCGCAAGGTGCGGGCTGGCCAGATGGACGCGGCAGGCGTGACGACGACCGGGCTTGGAATGGTTGCTAGGCCGGTGCTGGTCCTGACCGCACCCGGCCTCATCACCGAGTACGACGAGCTCGAACGCGCGCGTAGTGTGCTCGGCGACCGCTTTTCGAAGCTCTTCAAGGAAGCGGGCTTCGTGATGTTGGCTTGGGGCGAAGCGGGGAAGAACCGCCTGTTCTCGATGGAGAAGTTCGCGCGGCCCGAGGACCTCAAGACCCTCCGGCCCTGGGCGTGGAAAGACGACCCTGTGTTCGCCGCCTACGTCACCGCCATCGGCGCCAACCCGGTTCGGATGGGCGTGCCCGAAGTGTACGGCGGCTTGCAGACGCGCATGCTCGACACGGTGCCCGCTTCGGCCCTCGCGGCTGTGGCGCTGCAGTGGTACACGCGCCTGAACTACATGGCCAAAGAGAATTTTGGCATCCTGGTCGGTGGGTCGCTCGTCAAACAAGAGAAGTTCGACCAACTCACCGAGCACGACCAAGCGGTCCTGATGGACACGAGCGTCCGAGCAGCGAAGGCCAACGATACCCTCGCGCGCCGCGATGACGGTCGGGCCTACGCGTCACTAGTCAAGCGCGGCATGATCGAGGTCGACACCACGCCCTACAAGGCCGAGTGGGACGCAGTCGCCCAAAAGACCCGGGACAGCCTAACCGGCCGCGTCTACAGCAAGAGCCTTCTAGAAGCGGTGGAAGCAGCCGTAGCCAACAAATAGCGATCCGCAGAGCCCGGGCCGCGGCGCCCCGCGTCAACCCAAATCGCCGTTGGCGAATTTGAGCGTGAGTTCGTTGAAGAGCTTTTTGTATTCGACCATCACCCAGTGGCCGCAATTGCCGATGAGCATGGTGCGGGAGTTGGGACAGGCGGATGCGATTTTTGGTGCGCCGCTTGGGGGGCAGAACTTGTCGTCGGCGCCCCAGAAGCAGAGCACAGGACACTGAATCTCCGACAACCGGTCTTCCTGGTTGGCAACTCGGATGCGGGCGATGTTGTCTTTGTGCTGCGTCATGGCGACTTGGTACCGCTCTTCGATGACCTCGTCTGTAATCTGCGATTCGTCGTGCAGCTGCAGCGTGAAGACCTTTCGGATCGTTTCCTTGCTGATGCCTTCTTTGTAGAGGACGCGAAGCATCGCTTTGATGCCCTCCATCTCCATGTAGGTTTCTCGCTTCTCCAGGCCCCCCGGAGCCATCAGCACGAGCTTGTCGACCAGCGTCGGGTAGTTGAGCGCCATCGTGATTGCGATCGCCCCACCCTGTGAGTTACCCACCACGATGGCTCGATCCACGCCGAGTGCGTCGAGCAGCGCCTTGTATTGGGCGGCGACGTCATCGAGGCTGAACGCGCCGTCTTCGGGCTTGGTCGAGTATCCGTAACCCATCGTGTCGGGCACGATCGTCCGATAGCCGTGCTCGGCGAAGAACGGGTAGTTCCCTTTGAAGTTGCTCCAACCGCTAGCGCCTGGGCCGCTGCCATGCGCGAACAGGATGACGCCACGATCGCCGCTGCCGGCCTCGTGGTAGTGCATGGTGATCCCAGCACCAACGTCTACGTACTTTCCTTCGGGGACTGCTTCTACGACCATGCTTCAAACCTCGGAATAGAACGCGTTCTAGCGCAACGGGGGGAGCCGGTCCAACGCCCTTCAGCCTTTCTTGTCGCGCGATTCCTTCGAGCGGCGGTATGCCTTGGTGAGCAGTTGGGGCGGGTGGTGCCCCCACTCGCTAACCCTGTCGTGAGTCATGCTCTCCCAGTTTTCGCCGATCTCGATCGCGCCGGAACCAAACTCGAAGTGGAAGCCGGAAGGCGTGTACCCGTAGAACGAAAACATCTTGTCGTTGGGATGACGGCCGAGTGTTTGATGAACCATGCCGCCCGAAAAGAGGAAGCGGTCGTAACACATCCCAACCTCGTCCACGGAGTTGGTCTGAACCATGAAGTGGTGAATCCGCTTGAGTTGCCCTCCGCCGAAAGCCAGCGAATGGTGTCGGGCGTTGGCGTGCATGAAGGTGACGTCGATTTTGTGCCCGAAGTATTCGCAGCGGATGTAGTCGCTGAGCTCGAGCCCGAACATGTTCGCGTAGAACGCCTCGTGCTCGTCCTGATCCTTGGCGGCGATCACCACATGCCCGAACCCTTGTGCGTCAGCCACGAAGCCTGAGCGCACCACGTCGGACACGAATGGCTCCGAAACCTTCTTGGGACCATGGAAGATCTCGTTTGGGATCCCGGCCGGGTCGGTGACGCGGATGAGCGCTTCGACGTTTCGCGCTGCGGCCTCGGTTTCGGTTCCCTGGGTCACGCGGTGGCCGCCTTCTCTAAATCGCTTCGCGAACGCTTCGAGCTCTCCGGGCCCGTCGACTTCCCAGCCAATCGCCACGAGGTCGTCCGCGGGCCCCTGCTCGACGAAGAAGCGTTGGCGATAGCCGTCCATTCGCAGTGAAAACCCGGCATCTGCACGTGGATCGACCAGCCCTAGGCCGAGAATCTTGGTCCCGAAATCCTGCCAGGCCGCAAGGTCGCTCACCTCGAAAACCAGGTACCCTAACTGCTTCACCGAAACCATTGGCTGCGCCTCCAAGCAGATCATAGTACGGAGGCCGCATCTGGCTACGGAGAATGTTGATGGAATCCACTACTCAGCCGCGGGGACCGGCGGTCCCGGCGGCGGCGATCATCGGAACGGTCGTCATCGGCGCCACTCTCTTTCACGTCTGGCTCCATCAACGTGTTCACGGCGTCTACAACCCCACGCAGATTGGCTTGGCATTCTTTCTGGTCATCAACGTGCTGGTCGCATGGTGGGAGATCGCGCTCTTCGTTTGCCAGGACCAGATTCACGCGGAGTACGAGGCGACCAAAGAACGCTACCGCGGCACAGAGATGACGCGTATCGCAGAAATATTCGCGCGTCCGATCCCCTTGCTGAACGTGCTGTCTTTCTCTCAGTGGACGACTATCTGGTCGGGTTACTCTCTATTCGACCCGGGCTACTCGGACCGGCGGTCGTTCGGTTACAACATCGACGTCGGCAACGGGTTCACGACGCTCATCCCGGCGCTGGTATTTGCCTCCGGCATGACATTCGAGTGGATGCCCGCGCGAGTCCTGGGGATCATCGGCATCATCCTGTTCTGGCAAATGTTCTACGGCACCGCCGTCTACTTCTTTCAGTTCTTCAACAACGACCGCCACAAGGGCCATTCGCTCCGAGACCTAGTCGTGTTCGTCGGCATCACCAACCTCATGTGGTTCGTCTTCCCCCTGTGGGGCTTGTGGGCGAGCGTCGAGCTGATCCTCGACGGCTCGTACCGCGTCTTCCTCTAGAGGGGCCGGCGAACGCCAGCTTTGAGCATCATCCGCTGCATTTGATTGAAGTCCGCGACGGCGTCGGCGTGATCTCGCGAGAACGGATACGGGGCCCCGATCGCGTGGGCCACGACGAGGCCCGACATGAACGACAGGTCGTGTCCACCCTCGGGCGTCGTGAACGTCCCGCAATAGTGGATGCCGTCATTGCCCTGCAGGTACCGCATCATCGACATGATGATCAGGTTCCGGAGCGACATGGTGTGTGTCGGGTGGGGTAGCTCGACCCGCTTCTGAACCTTGTCGATCGCCTTCTTCGAGTTGAAAGTGACCAACATCGGCACGCCCGCGTCCTTGATGCTGGGGTTCTGCGCGGAGATCACAAACGTGCACTCGAGAGCGCCCACTTCATCGATCTCAGAATAGGTGTTGTAGGACGAGAGGATCCGCTGACGATGCTTCTCGGGCAGGATGGTGGTGTCGGAGTGCACGACAAATCGGCCGAACGTTGGGTCGACATCATCGACGTACTCCGAGTTGCCGAGGAGAAGGCGCTGCAGCCGCGTCGGCCGCTCGAGCGATTTCAGTACGGAGTCGGCATCACATGCGAAAACGACCCTGTCGACTTCGTACGTGCGCCCCTTGGCCTCTGAGATGACGAAACGTCCGTCGCGCCGCTTGACGCTGATGATCTCGTGGTCGGTATGCACATGGTCCGCGAAGGGTGCGGTCATGCGATCGAAGACCTGCCGCGGCGCGCCACGCCAGGTTCCCATCTGCGTGGGCTCCTCGAGGGGTACGATACCCTCGAGCAGCGGCAAGATCACTGCAGGGATGCTCTTCATCGACGTCGTGATGAAGCTCGCGCAGTGAATCGGAACGAAGATCGTATCCCAAAAGGCCTTGGAAATCCCGAAGAGCCTCGCCAACCAATAGAGCGGGATGACATTCATCGGGTTGAAATACGAGAAGTGGTACATCGAGTTGTGCTTGTTCTTCGGCAGGAACACGTCGTTGATTTTGGTCACGAACGCGACGAGCCTCCTCCAACGCCGGAACTCGGGACCGAAGCCCTTCTCTATGGCTGTCTGGCCGTCCTGGCAGAAGTGTCCCTCGGGAGTCTGGACGAAGTACGAGATCGGGAGCGGTTCGATGCCGACATCGAGCTCGCGCAACAGTGACTCGTAGTTGTGATAGTACTTTCGAGGCCAGGCAACGACGAGCAACGGAGACTCTGCGTGGCCGTCCCCGACCGTCCAGCGAAACGTCTTGGCGTTTCCGCCGAGAGCCGGGCCTTTTTCAAAAAGCTCGACGTCATACGCGGCGCGGTGAAGCGACCAGGCCGCTCCGACTCCCGCAATGCCACCCCCAACGATGCCTATCTTCTCGGTCATTTCTATCTCCCCAAACCGTTTACTAGGAGCGTTTCGGCACTAAATCGACGATCGGACCGTGGCGCAGGGTATGACACACGCCTTTGTAGATGCCGAGCGACTCGTAGACCGCCGCGGTCATCATCACAGTGCGGGTCTGACCGGTAATCGAAAACGGGGAGCTGTTGTGGACGAACCCCAACGAGAGCTTGAGCGCGGGGTTGGCCCATCCTCCGGCGCCGCCCAACCCGAAGTGTCCGAAGGCTTCAGGGACGTCCATCAGGAACGCATCGGTGCGGTGGTATCCGAGCTTCCAGTGAAGCGGATAGAAAATGACTTTGTCGGCGCGCTTCGTTTGGACCTCGGCGGCCTTTCGGACAATCTCCTCCGAAACCAGCCGCACACCATCGAGCTCACCGCCCAAGGAAAGCGCGGCGTACATCTTGGCGAGCGAACGCGCGGTCGCAACGCCGTTCATCGCCGGCAGGCACGCCTTCCAGAACGCGGGGTGCGAGAAGAGCGCCTTGGCATTCTTGGGCGACAGGCCTCGGCGCCACAGATCCCGCAGCGGCCCGGAGCGAACCCAAAAGGGGATGTGATAATCGGGTGACAGCGGTCCCGCACCGCTTCTTTGGAGCTCGGGGAGCCCGATGAAATCGGGAAGCCTGTGCATTTGGGTGTCGGCGTTGCCGATGTACAAGCCGTCGAGCTTCAAAGGCCCGACAATCCGCCGCTCGAGGAACTCTGGCACGGTAAGGCCCGAGATCCTCTGAATCAGCTCCCCAACGAGCCAACCAAAGGTCACCGCCTGGTACGCATTGGCCGTGCCCGGGTGGAAGTCCGGCTCGGTCTTGGCGAGGCGGGACACGATCAGGTCCCAGTCCAGGATGTCCGGGAGCTGGTCGACGAGGTGCACGACCTTGTGAAGGCCCGCCTGGTGAGACAACAAATGCCGAACGGTGATCTGCCCTTTGCCGTTGCAGCCGAACTCCGGCCAGTACTCGGCAACCGGTGCGTCGTAGTCGATCAGACCGTCCCTCGCGAGCATGTGGACCGCGTTCGAGGTGATCCCCTTGGTGCCCGAGTAGCAAATCG
>QMMB01000193.1 GCA_003647035.1 Deltaproteobacteria bacterium
AGGAGCGATGCGATCAACGCAAGCCCAAAGGCGATGACGACTGGTTCTCGGTAGCGACGGCGCACGGAAGCTCTTTGGGGGGTTAAACGCACTTCCCCTGATGTAGGGTTACATCGGCCTCCACCGCGAGCAAAGACTCGACGAGGGGTTAGCGGCTACGGGCCGTCGGGACACTCCGAGACCCGCCAAAACCCCCTGAAGATGGCCTGCTAAAGCCCCCAGGGCGCCCACCGCTCGAACGCGATGTCCCGAAACTGGGACGCCCCACGCTCGAACGGCCGACGCTCGGACGACCGAAGGTGCCTCGTGTCGACGGGCGGGGACTTGGGCGGCCGACGCTCGGACGAGCAGCGCTCGGGCGCCGCACGCCACTGGTGCGAGTCGGGGCCGTGCTGGGCCGGCCCAACGAACCTCTCGAGGGCGGCGTTGACGGAGGCCGCCTGACGCTCCCTGTGCGGGTCGGGCTCGCGCGGGTCGGGCGCGCACGGCCGACGGTGTCGACCCGATTCACGGCTGGTCGTGTTCGTGTCACGGTCCCCGTTCGAGTCGGAGTTGCGCCCACACGCCCGACGACCGTGGTGCGCCCGTAGGTCGTCGGGGGGCGCCGTCCAACCGTGGTGGTGCGCCCGCCCGTGTGGCCGGGACGAGATAGGACGCCGCGCCGCGGAACCGGCGTCGTGCGAACGGTCGGCGGTCGCCGCGGTACAGCTCTGTGTACCGGGACCGGGTGACGCGTGCGGTAGTACGGATGATGGTAGGGCGGATACCAGTGCCAGGGGCGATAGTAACCAAAGCCGACGTACACACCGTAGGGCCGGTAGTATCCCGGCACGAACCACCACACGCTCGAGTAGTAGTCCCAGCGAGGCTGCACGAAGACATAGTTCACGCGTTCAACGACGCAGTGCCCCTCCACCCACACGTACTCTCCATCCGCGTAGGCCCAGTAGGGATCGACCCAAATCCCCTCGACACAACGAACCACCGATTGTTCCACAACGACGGTTTGCGGTGGTGGCGGGGCGGCCGCCGTGGCAGCCGTCGGTGTGGGCTCCTGAACCACGATGACGGTCTCCCCGTCGATCTGTTGGCTCGTGCCGGACTCCGCCTCGATGATCACGTAGGTCGTCGCCCCGGCCGCTTCGCTCTCCTGCCCCGCTCGGGGGTAGCCATCGTGTGAGGTCTCGAACCCATAGGTCGGGCAGTAGCCATCGAGTCCTTCGTAGTCGGCACCCGCCGGAACCGTCGCGATCGTGGCGACCGACATTGCACACACCGCCGTGAGCCTAACTAGGAAATCCATGGGTCCTCCTTGAGCTGTACGTCTGCTTGGTCCCGCCGTCACCCCCCCGTCGTTGAACGGGCTCGGGCCGCTCGACATGACGCTCGTTAAGTGCTTGGGTTTCGGCAATTCTGATGACCTCACGAGAAATAGACGCACAGACGGCCGAACTTCTTCAACGCTACGGATTTGAGGACATCCCCTTCGAATCGTTGAGAGAACGCTTGGCGCGGGGCGAGCTCGGAAACGCCCAAAACCGGATCGTCGGCGGGGTGGAGCCCCCAGACGAAGGCGATCTGCGAGCGCTCCCGCCCCTTGGTGGCGACGTGCGGCGGGCACTAGCGGACCGCGGCGAGGAAGCCATGCGGCAGGGCCAGGTCGCGGCCGTGATCTTGGCAGGCGGCATGGCGACCCGGTTTGGCGGGGTCGTCAAAGCCGCTGTCGAACTGCTCGATGGTCAGTCGTTCCTGGAGCTGAAGCTCAGGGACATCACCGCGGTAGCGGAGCGGGCAAACGCGACGATCCCGGTGTACCTCATGACGAGCTTTGCGACCGACGAAGCGATTCGACAGATGGCAGAGGCGCTCAGCACCCAACGCTGCCCCATCAAGACCTTCCCACAGTTCATCTCGCTTCGCGTCACACCCGAAGGCGAGCTCTTCGAAGATAGCTCGGGCGCCCTGTCCTCTCACGCACCGGGCCACGGCGACCTCACGTTCGCGCTTCGGCGCTCTGGCATCCTGAAGGACTTTCGCGATCGCGGGGGCCGCGTACTGATGATGTCCAACGTCGACAACCTGACGGCCACGCTCGATCCGGCCATCATCGGTGCACACCTCGAATCGGGCGCCGCACTGACTGCGGAAATGGCGCCAAAAGAACCTGGCGACAAGGGCGGAGCCCCGGCGCGAGTCGGCGGAAAGGCCCAGATCGTGGAAGCGTTTCGCTTTCCCGAAGACTTCGATCAGGAACGCATCCCGGTCTTCAACACCAACACGTTCGTGCTCGATGCCGCCGCCATCGACGTGGACTTTCCGCTGACCTGGTTCGCGGTGAACAAGACCGTAGACGGAAAGGCCGCGGTGCAGTTCGAGCGCCTGGTCGGTGAGTTGACCGCTTTCCTCGACTCGGCGTTCTTGCGTGTCGAGCGGCACGGCCCGGACGCGCGGTTTCAGCCCATCAAGACACCCGAGGACATCGACAAAGAGCTTCCCGACATCGTAAAAGCCCTCAAAGCTCGCAAGAGCCTCTAGACCCCTCTCACCTTGGCCCGATTCGATGATCGTGGCCCCAGAGCGCCGAGGCGGCCGTCACGAAGACGAAGGACATGCACAGCATATTCGAGGATGAGGGGCGGTCGGATCGGCGCTCTGGGGCCGCGAGGGCGGATCAGGCCAAGGTGAGAGGGGTCTAGTCTGCGGATCGGGGGCCGTCGCCGTGGAATGCGAGTTGTCCACACGCGGCTGCGACGTCGTCACCGCGCGTCTTTCGAACGAACACCGAGAGCCCCCGGCGCGTCAGTTGCTCTTGGAAACGCGTGACGTGGCTCGAATCGGGAGCTTCTAGATCAGACGCGGAAATAGGGTTCATCGGGATGAGGTTCACCTTCACGGGGATCCCGCGGAGAAGCTCGACCATCCCGTTCGCGTCCTGAAGCGAGTCGTTCACGCCCTTGATCAGCGTGTATTCAATGGTGATTCGCTGGCGCTTTGGCATGGGATAGCGTCGTAGTGCGTCGGTCAGTTCATCGAGGCCGTGCTTGCGGTTCACCGGCATGATCGCGCTTCGGTCTTCATCGCGCACCGCGTGAAGGGAGACCGCCAGCTGCACACGACCGTCGAAATCCTTTCCGAGGCGATCGATTTGCTTGACGAGCCCGCTCGTCGACACCGTGACGCGCCGTTTGGAAAGATCGAGGCCGTCCGGATGCGTGATGAGCACGAGTGCGCGCGCGACTGCGTCGTAGTTGTGGAGGGGCTCACCCATCCCCATGAAGACCACGTTGCGAATCCGCTGGTCGGGCCGAAGCTCGCGACGACCGAGTAGCACCTGCGAGACGATCTCCGCGTCGCTCATCTGGCGCTTCAAGCCCGCGACACCGGAAGCACAGAACACACAACCCATCGCGCACCCGACCTGGCTCGAGATGCACTGGGTGACGATGCGGTCGTCGCCGAGTGCCGGAATCAATACCGTCTCGACCCTCTCGCCGTCCAGCATCCCCACCACTAGCTTCCTGGTCTGGTCGGCCGACTCGTGCTCCGAGACAATGGCGATGGGCCAGCCCAGGCCCTCCTTTTTCATGCGCTCGCGCAGAGACTTCGGCAGATTGCTCATTTCGTCCGGGTCGAGAACGCCCCGGCGATGGATCCAGTCGAAGATCTGCTTCGCCCGATACACGGGTTCACCCCACGCGCGCACGCACTCTTCCCATTCGGCAGGCAAGCGCGCGACAGGGTGGGACGGGGCGATCAACGCATCGGCTGGAAGCTTCACGACCCTTAGCGGTGCCAGAGTTGCGACTATCGTGCAATCGCGGCTCGCGGGAGGCTGCAAGGACGGCGCAATTGCGATATGAAGTCGCCATACGTTCTATTGCTCTCTTGGCGGTTCTTTCGATCCTTGGATTTGGTTGCAGCAGTGCCGATGGCGGCAGCTCCGGTGGCTCGGGCGGCTCCGACGCGAACGACATGGTTCGTGCCGAACGATTTTTCACCCCGGGGTTCGTGCCGGAGGCCAATCCGGAGACCAGCGAAGACACGCCCACCGAGCTGAACCAAGCACGCGTGGTCCGTTATTTCATGGCCGA
The DNA here is from genome assembly GCA_003647035.1 of Deltaproteobacteria bacterium. GTDB lineage: Bacteria > Myxococcota_A > Polyangia > Polyangiales > Houyiibacteriaceae > SG8-38. Next base: position 4,092 of record QMMB01000193.1, read on the forward strand.
TGAACCCGCCCAAGCTCCCCGAGCGATCCTGATCGCAATGCCCGGATTCCTCGGCGGCGGACCGAGCTTCGACGGGATCGCACGCTCGGTCGTGCGACGCGGCACCGAAGACGGGTTCCCGGTGGAGGTGTGGGCCATCGATCGTCGATCCAACGGGATGGAGGACCTGACGGGCATGAACGCTGCGGAGCGCGAGGGCGACGGGGAGATCGCCTGGGACTACTACTTTGATGGTGGTGAAGCCGACGGCAAAACCTTCGCTGGCTATGTCCCGCAGGAAGACGCCTCGTTCATGAGCGAGTGGGGGCTGCAAACGCACATCGAGGACTTGCGCGCCGTCCTCGACTTAGTCCCGGCGGCGGAGCAAAGGGGGCACGTGTTCCTGGCTGGGCACTCCTTTGGAGCCACGGTGGTGGAGCTTTACGCCGCCTGGCGCTTCGCGTCCGATGACAAGCGGGGCTTCGATCAGATCGCTGGCATGATCTTCCTCGACGGGTTGATGGGAGACACTCCGTCGGCGGAGGAGGACTACGGGCCCGCACTGGCCAGCATTCGTGAAACCGAACGGTACACCACGATCCCACTCCTCGGAATCGACGTCTACACCAGCGCGGAAATCGCGGCACTTCGCACCTGGTTCGATCCATCGGGCATCGTCGATGATCCCGTCTGCGACCAAACCTTCGAGATCCTCTTCGGCTTGGGCCCGAACGAGATGCCGAAGGCCACGAACATTGCGACTTTGGGGCTCGCATTCGATTCGATGCACCAGCCCCTCAGCTTTAGCCGGACCACGCTCGGCACCTTGAGCGGTGGACCGACGGAGGACTTCACGTTCCCGCTGGCCGGGGATGACGTACTCCAACGGCCGAGTGACCCGAACGCGACCTACGATTGGATCGATGCGTTTGATTCCGACCCACAGGAGTTCACCCCAGCACGCAATCTCGCGCGCTCGTTCACGATCGGAGAAAGCAACTTCGCCGAGTGGTACTTCCCGACGCGCATTAGCCTCGACGAAGGCGCTGCACGGGGCGGCAACGTCGACGAGAACGGATGGCAAGTCGCATACGGCATCCGCGCCTTCGATGGAGAGCTCAACGACGCCCCAGCGCTTTGCATCCTGGCGCGCAACGCCGACCGCTGTGACGCCCTCCGAACCCGACTCGCTCCAACCATTGGCCCGGGCCGCCCCCAGGCCGGCGCATCCCGAGACAGTGACCTCGGCGTCACCGCGATCGAGGCCGTCGGCATGGCCCACCTCGATCTAATCCTCTCCGACGAACGCGCAGCCGCAAACCTAGTACCCAATGCAATCGCGACGTTCTTGGAGACGCACGCCGAGGGTGGGACTGTCACGCTGCCTGATCTTTGAGACCGGGGCCGGAGACCGGGACCCGGGCCGAGACGCGGACCGAGAGAGCGGGTTAGTCCGCCATGGGCGAATGATCTCGCGCCCATTGGTATGCCATGTAGGACGACACCAGGTGGCACACCCAGCCGAGAAAACCGCCGCTGCCGATCCAGAGCCCGGGCGTGATGATCAACCAGACAACCCCCCGCAGGAACTTGCCGTTGTAGAACTGGCCGACGCCCGGGATGACGAACGACAGGAGCGCGGCGGTACCAGGACGATCCATGCGTCCAACCTGCGTCGCCCGGCCCCCTTGTCAACGGCCCAGGTCGCTCGGCCCCGGTCCGGTCCCCGGTATCGGTCTCGGCCCCGGTTTAACCCCCTCGGTTGTCGGCTCCCGCGGGACTGTTACCCTGTACGTGGGGGTTACGTGATGATTCGAACGCTTTTCGTTTCGGCGCTTGTCGCCGTGTTCGCGCTGGGCTGCGAGTCGAGCGTCCCTGAAGACGGCACGGTCCGTTTGCAGGATCTTCCGACCGTCTGCGGTGAGGACGACGCTCCGCAGGGGTGCGGCGAAACCTGTGTTAGCGATTCCGAGTGCGCCGGGGGGACGTTCTGCAAGAACGGTGTCTGCGACGCGGTGTGTACGCCGGCAGGCGGGCAGTGCGGCACCGAGGGCGAGTGCATCGCCAATGGACGTTGCGTTCCCGTGTTCGGCGATGGCGGTGTGAGCATGGTCGACGGCTCCGTGTGCGGAGAGCTCGAGGTCAACACGGATCGAGTGATTCCCAACATCATGATCATCGTCGACCGCAGCGGCAGCATGCGGCGCGACTTCGATGGCGACTGCCCCTTTACCGGCAATGGTTGTCCCACGTCCGGCACGCCCAACCCGGACTTCGATGAGGAGCGATGGGGTGCGGTCGAAGACGCGCTGGTCGGAACCAACGGTCTGGTTCGCCGGCTGGACTCGATCGCACGGTTCGGGTTGACGCTGTACTGGAAGCCCGGCGAAGACCCGCCCTCGATGTCGGACGGCGACAGGTGCGCGAGCACAGACAGTGTGGCGATCACGCAGAGCCTCGACAATGCCGATTCCATTGCCGCTCGCTTCAGCGCCAACGACCCTGACGGCTATACGCCCACCGCCGAGGCC